>JACDAE010000578.1 GCA_013695595.1 Ktedonobacteraceae bacterium
ATCCTTGAATAGAACGGTTGCCAGTGCTAATCCTAGCGGCGGGGTCATCCCGGCTGCCATAACGGCTGCCATCGGTCCATAAATCTGACTACCGAGCAAGCCAACTGCAACGGCATACGCAGCCTTGTTGATCGGGCCACCCATATCGATTGCCATCATCAAGCCCATGACCAGACCGAGCACGACTGCATTCGCTGTTTGTAAGCCTTTGAGCCAGTCGGTAAGTGCTGTATTGAGCCAGTGTACAGGGGTCCCGATGACGAAGACCATCAGCAAGCCAACAATCAATGTGCCAAGCACCGGCAGGATAAGGACAGGCATCAGGCCAGCCAGGTTGCGCGGCAGCTTGATCCATTTGTTGAGATAGTAGACCGTATACCCCGCTAGAAAACCTGCCGCGATACCACCCAGGAAGCCCGCACCCGTGATGGTGGTTGCTACAAGCCCGCCAATCATGCCAGGGGCCAGGCCAGGACGATCCGCGATGGAGTAGGCGATGAAGCCAGCCAGGATCGGCACGAAGAGCACGAAGCCGCCATTGGCCCCAATCTGAAAAAGTGCGCCAGCCAGCGATGTCACCGGTGCTTTGTCCGCATTGATCCCGCCGAATGCAAACCCCAGCGCAATCAAGATGCCACCAGCAACCACAAACGGGATCATATAGGAGACGCCTGTGAGCAGGTGCTTATAAGCTCCTGTGCGTGAGCTTGAGCGTTCGGCTTTGGCTGCCTGTACAGCGGCTACATAATCTGTGCCACCTGCTGGCGATGCCAATGCCTTTGCTTGCGCGATAGCCTTTTTGACGACGCCCTGACCATCATTGATGACCGCATTGGTAGAGGTCTCGTAAATGGCCTTGCCCTTAAAGCGGGTGAGATCGACTTTGGTATCGGCGGCGATAATAACCAGATCGGCGGCCTGAATATCAGCGGTGGTGAGCGTATTTTGTGCTCCCACCGAACCCTGTGTCTCTACTTTGACCGTGTGCCCAAGGGCTTCAGCGCCCTTTTGCAGGCCTTCGGCGGCCATAAATGTGTGCGCTATACCAGTCGGACATGAGGTAATGCCGACAATCCTTTTCGGCGTTGTAACGTCCTGTGCTGCTGGCTGAGTTGCGACCTGGGCCAGGGCTTTTTTGACGAGACCCTGTGCATCATTGATGGCAGCGTTCGTAGAGGTTTCGTAGATGGGCTTGCCCTTAAAGCGGGTGAGGTCGACCTTGGTGTCGGCGGCGATAATAACCAGATCGGCGGCCTGAATATCGGCGGCGGTAAGGGTATCCTGTGTGCCAACGGAACCCTGTGTCTCTACTTTGATGGTGTTATCCAGTGCCTCAGCTCCGCGTTTCAGGCTTTCAGCGGCCATAAACGTGTGCGCTATGCCGGTGGGACATGAGGTGACTGCAACGATTCTCGACATGGTATGTTCTCCCTCCATGAAAAAAGATAGAATGATGAACAACACTGTTCGCTCGGCTTCTACGTGTTCTTTCGTATAAAAAAAGATATTCTTATAAAGGTCACATAAAAGCTGATGTAAGCGGGAGAAGAAGTTGGTGAACTGCGCCCTCCCGCACGCACTAAGAGGAATGCTGATAAGCTCGTACAGATACTTGCTGTGTATATGCCTGAAGCGTCTCAACCGCAGGCAGGTGGAAATCGGTACGTGTGATGGCACCGATGGAAAATGCTGTAGCCAGGCGGGCACAGGTGGGCAGATCCAGACCCTGAATATGTCCGACTATGAGTCCTGCCACCATCGCGTCACCTGCGCCCACGGTACTCTTTACGGGCACGCGGGGAGGTGTGGCAATGAATGATGCCTCTCGATTGACGAACATGGCTCCCTTCTCGCCCATCGAAATGACGACGAGCTGCGAACCGTTCTCCAGCAATTGACGTGCCGCCTGCTCTATGGCCGCTTCATCGGCCAATATATGCCCGACGAGCTGCTGTAACTCATCGATATTTGGCTTAACAATCGTGGGACCTGCCAGAACACCTTTGTGCAGCGCATCATGGCTGGTATCCAACGTGATCGACTTGCCACGAGCTTTGAGCAGATCAATGACGGTGGCATAGATTGTTGTTGGTACTCCTGGCGGCAGGGAACCAGCCAGCACAAACCAATCATAAGATGCGCTGAGTTGTTCGATACGTTTAAGCAGTGCGTCTAACGCATCCTGTGGTGGCATCTGACCGGGCAGATTGATATCGGTCGTCTGGATGTTTGCCTCATCGACGATTTTGACACCTGTCCGCGTACTCCCAGGGATGCGCACAAAGGCATCATTGATATGTTGTAGTGCGAAGAAGCGCTCAAAGATCTCCAGGTTATCCTGCCCAAGGAAGCCAGTTGCCGCTACCGCGTAACCAGCATCCACCAGGAACGAAGCCACGTTAATGCCTTTACCGCCAGCCTGTAAGCTCATTGATTGACCACGATTGACGGTATTCGTGCGAAAATTATCTACGCTGACCGTTTGATCGATCGCGGGATTGAGGGTGACGGTGGCGATTTTCATAGCAGACCCCTTACTTCAGCAGCCGTACGACATTGTAACGCTTGTTGCGCAATACGCTCCATCTCCGCGAACGAGTGGTTGCGAATATGTGCCTTGATGCTGGCAATGCTGGGAACGCTGACGCTTAATTCTGAGACGCCCAGGCCGCTGAGAATGACCGCGCCCTTTGGATCACCTGCCAAACCTCCGCAAACGCCGACCCACTTGCCCTCTCGTTTAGCTGCTTGAACCGTCAGATCGATCATACGCAGCACGGCGGGATGGAGCGCATCGGCCTGTTTGGCGAGTTGAGGATGGAGACGATCCATCGCCAGCGTGTACTGGGTGAGGTCATTGGTGCCGATTGAGAAGAAATCGACGACGCGGGCGAATTGATCGGCCAGAATAGCCGCCGATGGGACTTCGATCATAATGCCCAATGGAAGGGCTGGTGCATGTAACTCCTCGCGCACCTTCTCCGCTGCGGCACGTGCCTGTTCCACATCCTCAAGCGTCGAGATCATCGGAAACATCACATTGATGGGTCCATAGGCGGCAGCTCGATAGATTGCTCGCAGTTGTGGAATGAAGAGATCGGGGCGCACCAGGCAGAGTCGAATGCCGCGAATACCCAGAAATGAGTTGTCTTCTTTGGGTAAATTGAGGTAGGGAACCTCTTTATCTCCCCCGATATCCAGGGTACGAATAACCAGCGTACGTCCTTCTAGCGCCTGAACCATCGCTCGATAAGCCTCGAACTGTTCATCTTCGGTCGGTGCGGTATCACGGGAGAGGAAGAGAAACTCGGTACGCATCAGCCCGACGCCCTCAGCTCCGGCGGCGATGGCGGGTTGAGCATCTGCGGCCCGATTGATATTTGCCGCAATCTCGATGCGATGTCCATCTGTGGTTGTTGCGGGCGCGAAACGATTGGAGTTGGCAACATCCTGGTCGCGCTGCAACTGCTTTTGCATCTCCCTGGCGCTCTGTACATCACTCTCGGTTGGTTTGAGATAGAGTTGACCACTGGAACCATCCAGAATGCTCAGTGTGCCATCAGCTATCGTCAATACCGCTTCCCCGGCACCAACTATGGCCGGAATACCGAGCGAGCGTGCAATGATAGCGGTATGTGAGGTGGGACCACCGCGAGCAGTACAGAAGCCCAAAATGGTATCTGGATCAAGTTCCGCCGTATCGGATGGAGTCAGGTCTTCGGCAATCAGAATGACGGGTTCATGAATGGCTGCTGGTTGCGCATCAACGTGCTCTACAAGGTGACGCAGGACGCGCTGTCCCACATCGCTCATATCGACGGCGCGACCAGCCAGGGTCGGATCGTCAAGCTTCTTCAATTGATTGACGCGTTCATTAATAGCATATTGCCAGGACCATGCCGCGCTGTGACCTTGATAAATAAGCATGATCGTTTGTTGGATCAGAGCAGAATCGTTCAGAAACTCGCGATGAACACGGAAGATAGCAGCTTTACCGGAACCAAGCCGCGCTTTCACTTCCTCATAGAGCTTCTCAAGCTCGCCCTGGGCCGTATCCAAAGCGGTTTGAAATCGATTACCTTCAGTTATGGCATCAGAGGGATGATCTTCAACAATCAGCGTGCGCTGCATGTGCTGACGCGTCGGGCCGATTGCCAGTCCACCAGAAGCGCTAATGCCGGGAAGCGCGGTATTAGCCTGTTGGGGCGTCCAGCCGTGGCTATCGCTCGCGGATGACGTGGTGGGAGCTGGCTCTTCATCCTCATCTCCAAGACCATCGGCAAGCGCTTTTTGCAGGGTCGTAAGTGCTGTTGCGGCATCGGCCCCCTGCGCTGAGACGCGAATAGTCACGCCATGTTCCGCACCCAATTGCAGGAGAGAGATAAGGCTTTTGCCATCTCCAACCTGATTACCGTTGCGTACTTTTATGTTGGCCTGGAACTTTTTCGCAAGATCCACAAAGAATGCAGCCGGGCGAGCATGCAGCCCCGTTTTATTGATGATCACAGCATCAAAGAACTGAGCATAATCAGAGACTTCAGCACTATCAGGAGTAGCTGCGGGTCGTTCACCCGTCAATGCTTCAATGATATCGCGTGGGTCTGTTGTGCGGGTTAAATGCTCTACCTGTTCTTTGTCGCCCAGGACGCGCGTGAGGCGGCGTAGGACCTCAATGTGTTCATCGGACTTCGCGGCAATGCCAACGATCAGGCGAGCCGTTTCACCAGGATTCCAGGGTGTGCCAGCGGGGATCTGTACAACAGAAATACCAGTCCGTTTAATCAAGTCGCGATCTTTTGGAAGTCCGTGGGGAATAGCGATTCCATTGCCGAGATAGGTATTAGCAACCAGTTCTCGCCCCAACATGCTATCGATATAGCCTGCTTCAATGCAATCGCTGTTGACCAGAAGTTGCCCGGCCTGACGAATAGCATCTTGTTTATTCGTCAAGGTAGCCTGCAATCGTATCTGGCGTTCATCGATGGTAATCATGATTGCCTCCAGAGGCTGTGCAAAGAGGGTTTCACTACAGTGTGGAACATTTCGTTATATCTATTGTAATCGATTACAATAGATATTGTCAAGCCTTTTCGGATCGAAATTATATGCGCCCGTATATCTGTTTTTATTATATAAAACACATATTTTTTATTGCTGAATTGTTGCTGGATGAGCACTCGAGCTTGAAAACGATTACATGGAAGATAGTATATAGAGGAAATATGTGGTATAATCGGGATAAATCGATTACAATATTTTGGGAGAGAATGGCGCGGATAGCAGTCATTTTCGCTTGCGTGTCTGTCTATGCAACAACGAGGTATGTTTTATGGCTAGCATTAAAGATGTTGCGAATGCCGCTGGAGTATCTACTGCTACGGTCTCGCGTGTGCTCTCCAATGGCCTGCATGTGCGTCCAGAGGTGCGTGTACGTGTGATGGCGGCGGTTGAGGAACTTGCCTATCGCCCGAATCTCGTTGCGCGTAGTCTGCGTTCTCAGCAATCCAGTAAGATCGGCTTGATCG
>JACDAE010000602.1 GCA_013695595.1 Ktedonobacteraceae bacterium
GGTAGATATACGATAAGCACAAGGGGTTGTCGCTACGCGCGTCGTTAGAATCCCGTTCCGGGGCGACGCAGATCCATACGAATTTCCATGTAATCTCTATTCTGAAACAGGTGTATGCTGCAATGAGACGCCGTATTCTTGCTCTCTTTCTGCTACTACTGGCGCTCAGCCTCTTAATCTTTGCTTCTATTCTTGAATTTACACCCTTTGGACATACAGTTTTTGTGTCCACAGGGATCATTGTGCCTACTCCAACACCGACCCCTAAGCCCACACCAATTCCAACTCCTACGCCAACACCTCAACCAATCTTAACCGCGCAGGGAACTCCTCCACAACTCACTGCCGAGGCTGTCTATCTGCTGGACGCTGATACAGGTCACATATTAGATGAGGTGAATGGAGAGAAACCGCTTCCTATGGCCAGTACAACGAAGATTATGACTGCTCTGATCGCCATTCAAACGGCGGATCTTAATGAGCCGATACCAGTCAAACAGGATGCCATTAACAGGGTCAACCTGGATGGAGGGAGCAGTGCGGGCCTGGTGGTTGGCGATACGCTGCCCTTGAAAGCTATGCTCTATGCGCTTCTGCTGCCATCTGGCGATGACGCAGCATATGCTATAGCAGATGAGTTGGGAGGCACGCGAGCGAATTTTGTGCAGCGCATGAATCTTTTCGCCTACCGCCTACACCTCTTTCAAACTCACTACAATAATCCCGATGGCCTCACCCTGGACGATAATCTAGAACACTATACAACGGCACACGACCTGGCTACGCTGACCCAATACGCCCTGCATGTTCCGCTTTTCGCGCAGGTCGTCCAGTCTCAGCATTATGCATTTAGCACAGCGCAGCATCGCTACATGTGGGATAACACCAATAAGCTACTGACTACATATAACGGCATGACTGGTGTAAAAACGGGCCATACAAATGCTGCGGGCTACTGCCTCGTCTTCGCCGCCACTCGCAACAACCATCACCTGATCGGCGTTCTTCTGGACAGTCCCAGCGAGTTGCAGCGTAACAACGATGTTGCAGCACTCCTCGATTGGGGCTTTGCTTTGCCGCTCCGACCACCACCTCTCGATTAAAAATCTATAGTATTTCACTGATGGGCCAACTTACAATTGAGTACGCGTTGACGGATAGCATCCCATGCTCATTGATGGCTTTCTCAATGGCTCGTTGACCCGCTACACTATGTTGTCGATTACAAAGGTGATTGGATTGCTCTACTGATCTTTAAGGCAAAGAACTGAGATGACCGCCAACTGTATTCGCAAAATTGGAGCCATTAGAAGCGTCCCAGTTGACCGACCATGTCATGGCACCACGAATCGTTGGATAGGTTGCCGGTGGCTTAAATGAGCCGCAATTATTTCCTGTCGCAAGGCAGTCAAGAGCGGCGTTTACCACCGAGGGCGAGACGTATCCGCTGGTGGCGGCAGAAGCCGATGCAGGCAAACCAAGAGCAACCTGATCAGGACGCAATCCATTCTGCAATTGAATACAGGCCAGAGCGGTAAGGAAATTCTCGTTCCCCTGGCTATAGACATTGCCATCGCAGCCAAGCATAGAACCCGAGTTGTAGTACTGCATATTGACAACAGTCAAAATGCTCTTGATATCTAGAGCTAGTTGGAAATAACTGCCGCTCGTTGATTGCATATCAATGGTTTGAGGAGCAAGGGTAATAATCAAATTTGATCCTACCATTGAATATAACTGCTGTAATGCACCGGCCATAGATGCTGGACTGAAGCCATTTTCCAGATCAATATCAACACCGTCAAAACCATATTGCTTTATCAACCCATACACACTATTGGTAAAGTTTGTGGCACTTGTTGAATCAGAGACGTTGATTGCGCCATTTTGACCACCTACGGAGATAATGACCTTCTTCCCTTGAGAGTGAAGGGTAGCAATGTCGCTGGTAAACTGCGCGCTCGTATATCCTCCTAACGCGGAAGATAAACCTGAATCGATGCCAAACGTCACCCCACCAGGATTAGCTGGATCAGCATTAGCAAATGCAACCGCGACAATTGTATAGTTGGAGTTAACATTGCTCAAACGTAGCGGTGTAGCACCATTGGTGAAATCTTGCCAGTATCCTGTCAACAGATGCTTGGGTAAGCCGCTATTACATGATATGCATGGGGCGGGCGTGGGTGTTGGTGCTTGCGTGGGAGTAGGAGTGACTATTGCCGTGGGTTGAGGGGTGGGAGCGGGAGTACCCGAACCCGCAGGACCAAGTAGGGCAATATCATCAGCATAGACATCACCTTGTCCATACCATCCATGGACATACATACTTACACTTGTTTGAGAAGCAGTTGTGGTAAAGTTTACCGTCAGTTGGCCATAACTGGTGGTGCTCTTCCATGTTGAAGGCCCACCATTTATGCCTATATAAGCATAGGAACCATCAAAATACCCACTCAAGGTATAGGCAGTATTGGGCTGTACACTGATCGTCTGTGTACACTGCCCGGTAGTAGAATTTCCCGGACTCATCTTTAATGCAGATGAACCATTATGAACTGGACTGCTTACCACTGCATCTCCCGCATCACAGGTCCAATTACTCAGATTTCCGGTCTCAAAGCCCGCATTGACAACAAGATTGCTCTCAGCAGCATGAACTGGCAAAGGTAGTTGAGAAAAGATCAACATACCAGCAGAACAGATAACGAGGAGAGCAAAAGCTGACATCATAACAACACGATGTTTGATTAAAGACACTACAGCGCTCCTTACTGCACTCTACATAGTGCATGGTTCTAGGAATAACAGAACTTAACCAAATCAGAAAATGCGCCGTACCATTATTCTGAGGTTGACTAGATAAGGAAGGGAAAGCAGCATTTTCCTTCCTTCTAGCATAAGGGAGGTTTGATGGAGTTGTCAAGATGTCTAGACCAGATAGGTATAAAAGTCCTCTTCTATACCTATCAAGACCACGTTTAACTATTGTGATGCTTCCACTTATTTTTTACTAAAGGCAGCATCGAAAGCAACGTTGGAAGGTGCAAAGTCGGTTCGATGGACGAAGGCGATTGCATCTTGCGCGCCCCACTCTCGGTCCATACCAGAATCCTCCCACTCGATGGAAAGTGGACCCTGATAGCCAATGCGGTTGAGTGTCCGGATCAATGCTTCGAAGTCAACGTCACCATGACCGGGCGAGACAAAATCCCACCCACGCTCCGCCTCACCAAAGTTGAGATGCGAGGCCAGAATACTTCTGCGACCATTCAGCCTGCGTTTCGAGTCTTTGACATGCACATGATAGATGCGCTCGGCAAACTCTTCCACAAAGGCTGCTGAATCGAGGAACTGGTGCGAGAAGTGGCTGGGATCAAAGTTAATGCCAAAGCCCGGACGATTGTTGATCGCGTTCAGAGCCTTGCGTGTGGTTACGAAGTCGTAGGCTATCTCGGTTGGATGAACTTCAAGCCCAAACTTGACGCCTTCCTGGTCAAATACATCAATAATCGGATTCCAGCGCGTGGCAAAGTCTTCGTAGCCCTGCTCAATTACGCTAAAGTCGTTGGGAGGAAAAGAATAGAGCAGATGCCAGATACTCGAACCAGTGAAGCCATTGATCTGCTTGACTCCAAATTTAGCAGCGGCGCGTGCAATGTCCTTCATACGCTCTGCCGCGCGTTTGCGTACCCCCTCGGGCTCTCCATCTCCCCATACATCGGCGGGTAAAATACCTTTATGGCGTGCATCAATGGGATCACAGACCGCCTGGCCTATCAGGTGCGCACCAATGGCATACGTCTTCAAATTCTGCTTATCCAGCAGCGCCTTGCGCTCCTCAATATAGCCATCTTGGGTCAGAACACGTCGCTCATCAAAGTGCTCACTGGAACACGCTAGTTCCAGGCCATCGAATCCCCACATCCTCGCCTTCACGGCCAATTCTGCAAGAGGTAAGTCTGCCCATTGACCAGTGAAAAGTGTTACAGGTCGTGCCATTACGTCCCCCTTCCCTAAAACGTCTGTCGTACTTTCTTGCCTCTCCCGATGGCGACATCGCTATCAGGCTTCTCGTTAGATATCTACGCTTGTCTAGTGCTTGACAAAGCATACATTCGAGTATATCACATAGCTATCCAGTGAGCTCAAGCCGCTCAACTCGGCCTGGATTGGACCTTTTCACGGAGATGACCGTTTCTTCTTGAGGAGGATATTTTACATACTTCTATCCATACTTAATCGGGAGCGAAGAACGTGCACTTCCAAAAAAGTACTGGTAAGGTTACACTAGTCGAAGACTCATATGCCTCCTTTGCTTGAAAAGCTAGGGGTTTCCAGAGGTCCAGTTCTATGATAGAATAGTCACACTTAACTAGTATTGTAAAATTTGAACAGAGTATGACACATGCGTTACGCAATTTTCACCGATATACACGCGAATTTAGAGGCGCTAGAGGCTGTGCTCGCGAAGATAGACGAGCTGGCACAGGAAAAGCCAGTCGAGCAGGTCTGGTTTCTGGGGGACCTTGTAGGTTATGGCCCAAATCCGAATGAATGCATTGTTAAACTGAGAGAACGTACTGATACTATTATTGCTGGAAATCACGACTGGGCAGCCGTCGGCAAAATCGATTTAGAAGATTTTAGTGAGGCGGCTCGTGTCTCTGCTGAGTGGACGGCGACTCAACTCACCGAAGAACACCGTACTTTCCTGGCAGACCTCCCTGAGCGTATTGAAAAGGGTGATTTCTTATTAGTACACGGAAGCCCATACGGTCCTCTCTGGGAATACCTGACCTCTGAAGTTCTTGCTGAAAGAAGCTTTCAGCAATTTACAAACCGCTATTGCCTGGTTGGACATACTCATGTTCCTGTTATCTTTCTACAGCCAGATACTGTTGCTAACGCCCCCACACGTCCATTAGAGGCAGATGAGGCACTCGAACTTTTGGAAAACTCTCCTCTGAAGGCTACGATAGAAACGGACGCGCAGATACAGGATGAAGCAGATACAGAAGATGATGAGGATGATGAGACGGAGTCAATGTTTACAGTTCGTCCTGCAAAACGTGTTGGCAAAGGCATTGAGCAAGTAGATAACGCGCATATAGATACACAGGATATTCAAACATTCATCGTTGATACAACTGACGCAATCACAGAGCTTCAACAGCAACTTGCGGATGACGCTCCGGAAGATGTGCTTGCCGCCCCATCCGATTCAAAGGCCAGTAGCCTATCCGCTACTGTTTCAGATGAAGAGGTTTTGGCTGAGTCCGATGACCATAGCAAGGCAGCACAGAGAGAAGATATAGTCGAGATGCAGTCAGACGAGCAAGAGGAAGACGAGAAAGCGGCTGTCGAGGAGATTACCCCTGAAGAAACCATTCAGAGCGCAGAGGAGCGTCTTAACCAGGAGATAGAAGAGTTACTTACACTCCTGGGTCTCAGCCAGAGCATGATTGAAGTGACGAACGAGATGCTTGTTCCACCAGAGGGAACGTGGCAAACTAACGAGGGCTACCGTGCTATAATCAATCCAGGCGGTGTAGGCCAGCCAAGGGATGGTGATCCTCGCGCCGCATTTATGATTTATGACACAGAGGACGGTAGTTTTACTTTCTATCGTGTCCCCTATGCATTTGAAAAAACACAGAAGAAAATCGTCGAGGTCGGTCTGCCACACTATCTGGCAACACGCCTCGCCTATGGTCGTTAAGATCTTATTCGGAAATCAACGAACGCTGTTCTAGCTTCGCTTGGGTTTCTAAAGAAGCAGTAAACGGGTCTTTTTTTATGAAGCTACTCATTGGTCTGGGCAATCCAGGCTCTCAATATGAACGCACACGGCATAATGTCGGTTTCCATGTTATGGACTCTCTCGCAACAAAGTATGGACTCCCTTGGG
>JACDAE010000603.1 GCA_013695595.1 Ktedonobacteraceae bacterium
GCTCCTTATCTGATCGAGCAGGCGTTGCCAGCTTTACGCGCCGGGGCGGCTCGTCTCAAGCGTCCAGCTCCTCCACTCATTGCCCATGTTCCGGTGGCCCTGAGCCAGGATCATCAGGCTGTATTGGATGCATCTCGTAAGCAGCTTGGCCGCTATGGACGGCTGCCTTTCTATACAGGTATGTTCGCCGATGCAGGCTTCCCCGTCTCTTCCGATGGAACGCTGTCCGACGCTCTACTAGATAACCTGGTTGTTTCTGGCGATGAAGCAACCATTATGGCTCGCCTTATCGATTTGTTAGCGCAGGGGCTGGATGAATTACTTGTTATGCCTATCGCGGTCGCAGATCTTGCCAGTGAGCAGGCGCGGCTTGCGACCCTGATTGGGCAACTCTCAGCATCAGCTTAATATTGGAGAGAAATTGCTGCCAAACTTCCTTGATTTTACCGATGAAGCTAGTTTGCAAAGGAAAGCACTATGATCTATGGCAAAGGCTCAACTACAGAACTAATCACAACACAAGACATACAACAATTGCTTGCTCGCTCTTTTGATGAGTTGTCGCTTGACAATAAACGTGTGCTCATCATTATCCCGGATGCAACGCGCACTGCGCCTATTCCTTTACTCTTTCGCTTGCTTTATGCACAACTGGGCAAGCGTGTGGGGCGTCTCGATTACTTGATTGCGTTGGGAACCCATCAACCGATGTCGGAAGAGGCTATCGAACAGCTTGTGGGCGTATCTCAGGCCGAGATGGCCGAGCACTATCCCAATGTGCAAGTCTTTAATCATCGCTGGGATAAGCCAGATGCGCTACAAACGATCGGCGTGATCTCAGCACAGGAAGCACACAATCTTACTGAGGGGATCTTGACGGAAGAAGTACCCGTGATGCTCAATCGTATGATCTTCGATTATGATCAACTCGTTATCTGTGGGCCTGTTTTCCCGCATGAGGTGGTGGGCTTCTCCGGCGGCGCTAAATACCTCTTTCCAGGCATTGCAGGTGCGAACATTATCAACTTTACGCACTGGCTGGGCGCTCGTTTGACCAGTATGCATACGATCGGCGTCAAAGATACCCTGGTGCGACGCGTCATTCACCGGGCGGCAGAATTTGTGCCCCGGCCAATCCTTTGCATGTCGCTGGTCCTCAAGGGAGAGGAGTTGCATGGACTCTATATTGGTTCCTACAAAGAAGCATTCAGCAATGCAGCGGATCTATCGGGTCAGCTGAATATCATTAATATAGAGTGCCCCTTTAAGCGTGTGCTCTCCATGCCAGCGAAGCATTATGACGACCTATGGACTGCGGCCAAGGCGATGTACAAGACCGAACCGGCGATCGCCGATGGTGGCGAAGTAATCATCTATGCGCCCCATATTAGCGAGATCTCTTATACGCATGGCAAGTTGATCGACGTCGTGGGGTATCATGTGCAGGAGTACTTTCTCAAACAGTGGGAGCGCTTCAAAGATGTGCCGGGAAGCATTCTGGCCCATAGTACGCATGTGAAGGGGACGGGTACCTATGATGCGGAAAGCAAGATTGAGCGGCCTCGCATTCAGGTAACGCTCGCAACCGAAATTCCTGAAGAGCGCTGTCGGCTTGTCGATCTGGGCTACATGGATTACCGTAAGATTGATCCGCGTGAATGGCAGGGGCGTGAGCAGGAAGGGATCTTGTGGGTTCCCAATGCAGGCGAGATGCTCTACCGCGCCGATCTCAAGATTGCATCTCTACCGTAGAATACAAGCAGAGTTATTGACGCGAACGCGAGTTCATCGAGCCTTTGCTGAAGAGAACTCTCCCAGTTCATTTCCTGAAATGTTGTCGCTAATTCAAGAGTCGTAGATCAGGAGGAGTAAGAGATGACTATCCCAACACTGCCATTTGGACGAAGTGGTCATATGAGCACACGTACAGTATTTGGCGCTGCATCGCTGGGTGCAGTCACACAGGCCGAAGCGGATCGCACGCTGGACGTATTGCTCAAGTATGGCGTGAATCATATCGATGTGGCTGCGAGTTATGGTGATGCCGAACTACGTATCGCTCCCTGGCTCAAGAAGCATCGTAACGATTTTTTCCTTGCGACCAAGACTGGTGAGCGAACGGCAAAAGAAGCTCGCGAAGAGCTGCATCGTTCACTGGATCGCATGGGAGTCGATTCGGTGGATCTGTGGCAGTTCCATAATCTTTCTGATCCAATCGCCTGGGATATCGCATTGAGTCCAGGAGGGGTAATTGAGGCCGCCATCGAGGCGAAGCAACAGGGATTGATACGTGGCATTGGTGTGACCGGTCATGGCCTTCAGGTCGCCGCTACACACAGACGCAGTCTTGAGCGCTACGACTTCGACTCGGTCTTGCTTCCTTTCAACTACATTACGATGCAGAATCCCTACTATGCTGAAAATTTTAATGCACTCGCCGCAACCTGCCAGCAACGTAATACAGCGGTCCTGACGATTAAATCGGTTGCCTATAAGCCCTGGAAGGGACGCGAGCACACGCGTGCGACATGGTACGAGCCGTTGCAAGAGCAGCAAGATATCGACCTGGCGGTGCATTGGGCGCTCCAACGACCGAGCATCTTCCTGGCGACAGTCGGCGATATCGATGTACTTCCTAAAGTGCTTGACGCTGCCAGCCGCTTCCAGGCCGGTCCATCCGAAGAACAGATGCAGGAACTGCTTTCACGCACGCAGATGGAGCCTCTGTTCGTCTAGATGTGCCCTGGGGCAGAAAATACATGCATAAATATGGTTCCTACCCTTTATGCATGTATTTTCTAGCAAGGTGGTTGGCCTGTAGTATCAATAAGCCAGTGATGAGGAGAAGAGCGAGTACAAGGCCGTAAGCCTGTTGTATTCCGATCGTGTCCGCAATTTTACCGAGCAGAAGGGGCGCAATCAAGATAGAGATGCCCGCTCCCGCCGTCAGGTGTGCGCTGGCAGTATGTGCACGTTGAGGAGCGAGATCCATTGCAACCGCCAGGATGAGTGGAAACAGGTTCGCAACCCCAAGGCCAGTTAGAAACAGACCGATAACTTTCAGCCCGATATCTGGTAGTATCCAGAAGAGTAAGGAGCCCAGCGTCATAATACTCAGGGCAAGGAGAAGTAAGGATACAGTTTTCATGTAACGGGCCAGGCGACTGCCAAAAAATCTTCTTGCCACCTCCGCAATGAAAAAGATATTCACTATCGCAGTTGCAATTTTGCTACTCATCCCCGCCTGTTTGAGAAAAATGCCACTCCATATGATCATGCACCATTCCATTGCGACACTACATATATAGAAGTCGTCTATTATTATTTTTTGATTATACAAAATGAAAATACATTTGACTTAGATAAGAGTACACGAGTTGCGTATTATCAGTTCGGGCTGTGCAATGATGCTGGATTCACCTGTTTTTTCATCAGAGCGTGTAATGAGAGAATGCAAAAGTGCAACAGATTCTTGTGCCATTGCGTGCACTGGTTGGCGTATGGTTGTCAGGGAAGGGAAGGTTTCAGAAGCTTCTTTGATGTCATCGAAACCAATGATAGAAAGATCCTCTGGCACACGTTTTCCTCTCTGCCAGACCCCATTGAAGGCCCCAAGAGCAAGCAGATCGGTTGCACAAAAGAGTGCCGTAGGGGGATCGGGCAGGTTCAAAAGAGTGTGGACACGGGTAGCCGCATCACTGCGTTTACTTGAACACAATTGGATATATTCTTCGGGCGCATCGAGGGCATATTCTTGTAGAAAAAGGGCGTAATGTGCCAACCTGTCGCGCACTCCTGCGTAGTCGACATCGCCAATAAATGCAATACGCCGATGTCCCAATTGATAGAGATAGTGTAATGCCAGTTCTGCGCCCTGCTTATCGTCTATCGTAACTAGAGGTGCATGCACTTGAGCGCCGCTGGCGATTGCCACAAATGGTGTATGTCGTTGTGTAAGTACGTCCAATAACTCTTGATCGCCAGGAACATTGCCAAGCAGGAATAGTCCATCGAACCAGTGTGTAAGCATCAGGTTCATCTGATGTTGTGCAGTCTCAAGATTGACTTCGGCGTGGCCGATTAAGACCTCAAAGCCCTCCTGATGAGCTGTTTGCTGGAGTACCTGGACCATCAAGTTAAGAAAGGGATCTCCAATATCGCGGATAATGACCCCTAACACACCCGTACGTTGAGTTCTAAGGGCAGATGCAAAAGGGTTAGGTTCGTAGCTCAGACGTTTGGCAACCGCCAGAACACGCTCTTGCGTTGCCTGACTGATTTTAATGCTGCCATCGCGACGGTGCAGAATACGGGAAACGGTGCTGACAGAGACGTGTGCTGCCTCCGCAATATCCCCCAATGTAACCGCAGAGTGTGTATTCATGTGACCCTCTTTGCCAGGACAAACCTTATACGTGCAACGTTTGCATTAAGGTTACCATGAGCGAAGGAGCGATGTCAAGAGGACGCTGAAGATGCTATAAATTCAAGTGAGGGTCTCTTGACACAGAGATACTCATTCGTTATACTCACTCGTAACTCTCATTGAAGCAGTATTTTTCCGTATGTGCTTTTGGAGAAATAGACACTGCTGTATCTGAGGGGCGATGAAAGGTATCATCGTGTTTAAAAACACACAGAAAGTGCCAATGATAGCGAAATGCAAAGCATCAAGAGGCAAAATGTTGTATAGTGTATGTTAAATGTGTAGGACAATGTGTTCTGTTCTTAACGAGCTGGTCGAAACAATGACGTTGTGCCAGGCAGAGGAAAATGCATTTTTTCTATAAAAGTTGTGGAGTGAAGCTGGGAGACTCGCGCCGCGCTTTCGGTGATAGAGAGAAGGTATATCGCGAGAAATGGAGCGATATCGAACAATGCGGGCCTATTCTGCAGGTGGCGTCGTTTTTCGTCTTTCTCCAACGTGCCCTCTTGAGAACGACTTTGCCACGGAACCTGATGGTATGGAGTATGATGCCACCGATTCCGAAGGCACAGTATTCATGGAAGTGGCACTGGTAGGACGCAGCCACGCTGGAATATGGGCTTTACCTAAAGGAACGCCTCAATCTGGCGAGACAATTGAACAGGTAGCGGTACGCGAGGCACAGGAAGAAACGGGCTTGCAGGTTCGTTTGATTGCTTATATTGGAAGTATCTCGTATTCTTTCGTGCGTGATCAAGTACGTTATCATAAACAGGTACGCCACTTTCTCTTAGAGGCTATTGGGGGCGATACCCGGTTGCATGATGCTGAGTATGACATCGTGAAATGGTTTCCACTTCATGAAGCCTGTCGTCGCCTGACCTATCAGAATGAGGTAAATATTCTTTACCACGCCGAAGAGATGTTGCAGCGTTGGCAACAATATCGGCGCAAAGAAGGGCAAAAGTAGCATTATGCAAAGGCAATCCCAATATTCATTGGTACGCCGCATTCTCTTTCCTTATAGTGGAGAAGAGCCTCTGACCCGGAAGCAAGGGTTGCGTGTGATCGGCGTCTGGGCATTGTTTTTTTCGTGTGGACTCTTTTTGTGCACACTACCAATGGCTCTGGCATTTATGGGAACGACTTCCCCGCTGAGAATAGGTATGTTCCTCCTGATCACATTTTTTTCAGAAGTTGTCATTTTTGGTTTATTGGCCTGGCTCGTTGTGATTATGAACAATCGGTCAGCCCAATTTATGCTGCAGCGCAAAGCTGCCGGGACAGGTAGTACTAACGGAGGTAGGTATGGATCTTAGTGTTGAAGGTAAAACGGAACGCATTCCCCCTGGTTCGCATATCTGCCAGCTCTATAGCAAGGTGACAGAAATTCCTGCGGTAACCGCGCGTTTATTAAGGGTCGGTCTTACGCTCTCCGAGAAATGTCTCTTTGTCGCAGCTCCTGCCCAGGTAAAGGAACTACGCGAAGAGATGCGCAAGTTGCAGGTCGATGTGGAAGAGTATATTGCATCCGGGCAACTAGTATTGTATGAAGAGCGCGAGATGTTTCTAGCCGGTGGAAAGCGCTTCGACCCATATTTCTTGCTTTCTTCGCATCAGACGTTTATCGCACAGGCCCTGCGCGAAGGATGGCAGGCGGTCCGTATCTCCATCGACATGACATGGTTAGCGAAAGATATTGCAACCCCTGAACAGGTCCTCAAGTATGAAGCCGCTTCTGATGCCGTGTTTACTTTCCAGAACGCTCCTATTATTGCCTTGATGCACTATGATCATAGCAAACTCTTGCCAAGCCTGGTGGTGGAGATACTCAAGCTACACCCGATCTCAGTTGTAGGGAAATATATCAAGCGCAATCCCTATTACCTGAACTCTGAGCAATATATGCTGAAGATTTTACGTATCAACAAAGAAAAAGGGAATGCGCCACAGGCAACATAAAAATTGGGTATCCAGAAAGGATACCCAATTTTTATGTTGCCTGTAGAACAGTTCTTTTAAGAGTTGAACAAGCCACCCAGGCCACCAAGATTGATGTTGTTCTGCCCGCCAGCCTGTTGTGCCCCTTCAGGGGTTGGTGGGTGATAGGTCATCGACTGAATGCCCACGCGTCCAGGACCAATAAAGCGGTTTAAGATGATGGACGCACCTGCCATCATGCCGCCAATTGCGCCCAGAATACCGCCGCCGCGTTGTGAGCCGGCCACTGTTGTTGTTGTCATCTGAACCGATGGATCTTTCCATAGCCATGCCCCTGGCTCAACGTCCAGTGCTTCACCGGGAGCCAGCACCTTTTCAAAGACGTTGCCATAGCCGTGGAGCAGCACCAGTCCTTCACTACCGCGTGCCGTGAACTGATCGACGAACAGACCTGTGCGACTGAAGAGAATATTGGCCGCACCCTGTACAAAGGTAAAGCCATAATCAACATTGCCCGTTGCCACAAGAAATTGATGTTCACGTACTTCGACCATCTGGCCAGGTTGTAGACGTAATGCCACAATCTGCCCGACAGAGTCACGCGAAAATGAGATATTTCCAGGTCCCTGAGCTTCACTGATAAAAATTTGGAGTCCTGCAAAGAAACGGCGTGCAGCTCCTTTAATCGACTTGAAGCCGATCTGTACGCCTGGATGCTTCCAGAGAAGGATATGATGCTCAAAGTAGATTGGCATCTGGTTCCCCAACATAATATCGACCACGGGGACGAGTTCTCCGTCGATCGAGATAGTCATATCGGCAATTTTCAGGGGTCCCTTTGGATTGTGCAATTCGGCTTTAGGGACCGCAGCTCCAAACATGCTGTTGCTGTACTCTTCATATTGATTAGGGGGAGTGTAGCCACCCTGGGGTGCTCCATACGCACCCTGTGGCGGTGGAGTCTGACCAACGGGTTGTGGCATTGGTGCTCCACAGGTTCCACAGAATTTGACTCCATCAGCAACCTGACCATTACAACGGGGGCAAATCATGAATTGATCTCCTTAAATGGGCTTTCACTTGAGCTTAGAATCCTCATTTCTCTAGAACTGAAGTATTCCACAATGTTGATAATATCAGCATTCGAAGGAATCTACAAGGGTCTATAGTATGACATACCTCACTTTTTCAATACACTAGATTCCTGATGGAGGGCAAGATCGATAAGCCTGTAAATATTGACGTGCCTGTTTACGAAACTGTACGAAACACAATGTATCACGTGACTTTATTCCACACAATGTTACTGCTTCTTAATATATTCGTATATGAAAAAAGGATGTTGCGATAGCGACGAACATCCTGTACCATCCTGTTTCGATGCACTAACGTATCTCGCGTAGCCTTAACTGAATCTTAACCAGATCGTAACCTGGTTGCTCTTTTTATTCCAATATATTTCCCTTATCCTTGTATAAGGGGATAGTATTTGTTGGAATAGGAGTTTTTGTAGTTTCATTGAAATCGATGGAGAAATCTTATGGTGGGCCTTGCTGGTAAAACTCTGGATCGCTATGTGCTAGGACAGCGCATCGGCAAAGGTGGTATGGCTGATGTGTATCTTGGTTACGATCCCTATTTCCAGCGTGCTGTTGCTATCAAAATCTTCAAACAAGACAATGATGGTATGCTGCAACGCTTTATGCGTGAAGCAAGAATAATGGCCTCTCTCCATCACCCTCATCTTATGCCTATCTATGATACGGGCGAGAGCGAAGTAGATGGCCTGACACGCTACTATATCGTGATGCCGTTTGTCGAGGGCGGCACCTTAGGCACACGTATTCGTCATTCAGTGCTCTCTCCAGAAGACGCCAGTAAATATCTGCTCGACATAGCTACCGCCCTTGACTATATACATCAATATGGTATTATCCATCGCGACATCAAATCTACGAATGTTTTATTAAGTACGGATGACTTCTGCTACCTCTCCGACCTCGGTGTCGCACGGCTGGTAAATGATGTCTATACATTTACCAGTACCGGAAATGTGCTGGGCACCGTTGATTATATTGCACCAGAATTGTTCGTAGGAAATAATAAGGCTGATGCCCTGAGCGATATTTACTCATTAGGAATTCTGCTCTTTGAGATGGTCACAGGTCGACGTCCCTTTGCAGCCGAAAATCAAGTTGCTCTTGCATCGATGCATGTGAATGAGCCTCCTCCATTGGCACGCACGCTGGTTGCCACTATTTCGCCAGCTATCGAACAGGTATTAATGAAGGCACTGGAAAAAGATCCTGCTCGCCGTTTCCCTACAGCGGTTGCGATGGCTGAGGCGTTTTATCAAGCGACGAAAATGCCGCAAGACTTTATTCCTGAAGCGTATACCAGTTCTGAAGACGCCAGGTCTATTGCTAATAAGATAGCATTGTCCGATCAATTCACTGTAAAACAGATCGTGCAAGCTCCCATCACCGCGGATTTATCTGTAAATACACAGGATATTACACCTATAATATCCGTTGCAGGGCCCAAAAAGGGACGATCACGCATCCTGACTCCTCTGCTTATTGCGCTCCTTTTTGTAATTGCAGTTCCATCCGCGTGGGTGCTTGGTCAAATGCAGACGACAACTACGCCTATGACCCGTCTTTCTGGCGGCGCTGTTATGCCCTCTACTAATGCTACTTCTGGCACCCTTGCCAATCGGGCAACGCAGACTCCTGATGCGCCCACAAAAAACAAAAGTACGCCGACACCACTCTCTTCGACGCCTGTAACCACTCCTATGGCTATGCCGTCTCCCCAGCCTCGGGTTCAGCCTACCACCGCCTCCTCATCTGCGAACGCTGCGACACCTGCGACTTTTCCGGGTAATATTGTGCAAGATCCAGGATATGAGGTACAAGGCTCAACCCAGATCGCCCCTCCCTGGGTTGGAGTTGGTACTGCTTCAATCATTCTTGATCCCCATATGGCCCATTCTGGCAATAACACCGCTCTCATCGTTCCTACCGTCGAAAATTCCTGGTCCGATATCAGTCAGGTTGTGAACGTAAGACCTGGTACCACATATACATTGAGTGTATACATACATACTTCTCAAACTCTTAACACCAATGCGACAATTTTTGATGTGATTGCAGTGCATGGTCCTGATCTTGAAGAGATTCATTATGCTCCCTCGCCTTCAGGTTATACCCAAATTTCACTTACGTTTAACTCTGCATCTTATAATGCTGTTACCATACGGATTGGCTTTGTGGGTCAGAAAAATATGTGGGTGCAGGCCGATGATTGGTATCTGCATCCCTGACCTTGTTTGTATGGTGAGAGACATACATACAAACAATAGTTAAAAGCACCGCTTCCATTCGATGGGAGCGGTGCCTTGATGATTCAATCTAATCCTTTACACTTTTTCGTCTCGTTCGAGGCTAGAGTGCAGCAAGGATCTGATTTAGCAAATTAACGAGTCCCGCTAAGGGTGTTCCTCCATTGAGAAGTCCTGCAAGACTACAAAGTAAATTGCCCAATAGCGCCCCCGGTTGAGCTGTAATGTTTAAAATCACCTGATTAAGATGGACAACCAGACCTAATAAATTGAGGTCAAGAGGTCCTAAATTCAAGTTCAAGACATTGCAGACCAGTCCGGAAGCTGCGCTCGTTACTGGAAAAACTGCTGGAACCGTTACTGTTGGAGCTGCTGCGGCACTTCGAGTTACATCGCCTGATGCATTCTTCACTGTGCCACGTATTGTCCCAACTGCAAAAAGTTTCCCTTTGCTAGCAACGAATCTTTTTACCGTAAAGACTCCAGTAAATGTTTTTCCATTTGAAATGGTACCACTAACGGGAGCGGTAAGAGGGTGACTGGCTGCCTTGACCTGAGCATGGGCTGTAGGCATGCTGAATGCTGTCAACAGAAGTGCCGCCATAAGCACTCCTAACAGTGCCCCAGTCACATAATGCAATCTTCTCATGGTAATTCCCTTCTAATATAAGGTGAACTATTTGAACAGATAGTAAAGTAAATTCCTTACCATCACTATACAATTAACGTGCCTATAGATATTTTTCGCAGAAAATACTCGATTAAAATATTTCAGCATTTTAAAATACTATAAATACAAAAAGACATTGAAATAACAAATGATCAGTTATAATTGATATTTGATATATAATCTACAAAATATTATTTTTAAGGCTGAATAAGATTGGAAGATCTTTCCTTTTTGATGGATGGCAAGAGGTACGAATTTATAAGTCTATTCGTCGATCTTCTAACATTGTAGAGCTGTATTCTTGTGAAAACTTTCATGTTTGGTATTGCTCTAGAGGGAACTGGTGTGTTATTAGCTATCTCGCCAGTCTTTGCTGCCGAAGTCCTTCTCATATATGGTAGGAAAAGTCAGACTACCTTGGTAGATCTTTCCATGCAGCGGCTCGCAGCCGTCCTTCCGCGCTCTGAAATGAAGGAATTTGTCAGGCTCGACCACTCTGGGATTGACAAAAAGGACCCACGAGAGGTTGCCAGGGCTGTCTGTGCATACTTTATGGTACAATGTACCAATAGGAAAAGATAGGATATTCCCCACCTGTTGTCAGGGTTGAGGGATCAAGAAAGCGAGGCAACCGTGATCGCGGATAAAATCCGTGCCGCATTTGATGAAGCCAGTCAACGCCACACACGGCCACGTCAGCTTATTGCTGAACGGCTAATACAACACGCCACCAGCGGGACGGATTTCACGGTTGATGATCTCTGGCAAGAGTTGCGCAAGAGTGAACCACGGCTGGGTCGTGCAACCGTTTATCGTTCCGTCGAGATGCTGGTGAATATGGGCCTCCTCAATCGCATTGAGTTCGGAGATGGCACCCATCACTATCGCGTCTGTGGTGGTACCCATCATCATCACCTGACCTGTACGCAGTGTCATTGCGTCGTCGAGGTTGATGTCTGCCTGCCCGTTGAGCAGATCAGAACTATAGGCTCCCAGACTCACTTTGACATTGAAGGCCACTCCCTCTCATTGTTCGGGCGCTGCGAGAAGTGCCGCTCCGCTCATTCTGCTTAAACGCATTTATCCAAGAATGCGTTTGATCTCTTTGATTGCCTGCTCATTATTGCGATATTGAATGCTCTGTATCCCAAATAGGCTGGCAGCATCGACGTTAACTGTATTGTCATCCAGAAACACGGTCTCGTAGCCTCGGACTTGCAAGCGTATCAATGCAACCTGATAGAACATAGTTTCCGGCTTCAGCATGCCCTCTTCAGCGGAAAAAATCTCTATATCCACCAGCTTATCCAATCCATATTTTGGGTTGAGGGCTTCACGTGTGCCAGGCCATGCATTGCTGAGGAGAGCGGTTTTGTACTTTGGGCGTAAAGTCTGGAGGAAGTCTGCCAGTTCGGTATTGAGCACCTCAGTGTCAACAAGACTGGCCTCGAATGCCTGTATCTGGGCCAGGTCGATCTTAAAATGCTCACTGACCTTGCTCCATAGCTCTTGCCTGGATATCTTGCCTCGTGTCGCGGCATTCCCAAGACCAGATCTATTAATAAATTTGAAGATTGCGCCCTCTGGCAAGCCAGCCTGGGTCTCCCATGCTCGCTCTTTCTCCTGACTGTTATTGTGGAGGAGAACGCCGCCAATATCGAAAATCACTGCTTTAATAGCCATGATAGTAACTCCATTCGTTAAACTGTTGAGATTCCCAGGTGAGTCACGATAGACTCATCATCAACAGAGTATACCATTTCATGCGGCGTTGCCAGTTGTGCGTAATTCTGCAAACGTACAAGCTCACGTTGTTCGTGGACAAATTCCGAAATGTCCTCGATATCCAGAATCCATTCGCGTGCATAACGAGCAAGGATCGAGCCACGCATACCAATCTGGATGGCCCTGCGCTCAACCTTTGCTCCTGATGGATCATGATCGGGGTCGCATTGCAGGCGTACCTCCGATTGTTCAACTGCCTGCTTCCAGGCTAACTCGCTTGCGTATGTTCCTATTTTATAAGATGAGTGAACAGCCTGTGCCAGCAAGGTATCGAAGCCCGAACGCTTCAAACGTATTGCCAGCGTGACTTCCTGCCCTTCTTTTATGCCCCAACCTGAACGATACATCATCCAGAGAAAATTAGGTTTAATCCAACTCATACGCGTCAATGAGAAATCTCCGCCAAAATAGCCATGCCTGACGGCAAATTGGCCGATAGATGGCCGATATGCCTGGTAGACGATAATAGATGTATCGTCATATTGGGCAAGAATGTGGCGACCAGATTGGGGCCAACTTGCGCTTTGAGTGAGATAAGCCTGAGTAATAAGTTCCATCGCCTTTTTTCTCACTTATGAAATTACACCTGATTTTGATTATACTATACCAAAATCAGGTGTAATTTCGTATGGAAGAGAGTACTTTATTCTCCAGTATTTTAGCTGCTACATGTTGCCCCATTCACATTAAAGCTCGTCGGCGAGGCATTGTTGCCAGTCCAGGCACCATTAAAGCCTATACTGACCGAAGCGTTAGCCGCGAGACTGCTGTTCCACGACATGTTTTGCGCCGTCACGTTGGCCCCACTCTGCGCCCAGGTCGCGTTCCATCCCTGTTGCACCTGCTGACTTCCGGGGAAGGCGAATTTGAGTGTCCATCCATTAAGTGCAGTTGTGCCCGTATTCGTGATGGTAACGTTCGTTGTGAAGCCACCCGGCCACTGATTTTGTACGACATAACTCACCTTACATGTGGCCCCAGATGTTGGAGTTGCAGTAGGTTGAGGTGTTGGACTCGGAGTAGCCGTAGCTGTAGCCGTGGGGGTCACCGTTGGCCTGGGGGTCGGAGATGGCGTGCTTACCGGTGTAAACGTTGGTGTTGGCGTATTGGTAGCGCCCGGTGTTGGCGTCGCTACACTGGAAGCCGACCAGACGAAGCTCACCGTCGCGCCTGCGGGCAACGTGTAAGAGAACGACTGACTGCTGTTCCAGGTGACGTTGAAGGTGCTACTACTGTTCCCACCGTTATGGGCAACAACAACGTCGCTCCCATCAGGATTTTTGAAGGCCACATCAGAGATATTGCCCGAACTCGGAGTGCTGGCGGAGACGTGATACGCGCCCGGTACCACAAATTTGCTGAATTGGCCTAGTAGATAGTAATCGTTCGAGTACGTCACATTGCCGGTATTCTGATCGATTGTTGCCACACCATTGCAGTCCGTGCAGCCGCCTGTATGGGGGCCGTGGCTGGTATTGAGAGCAACATTCCATAATTCCACTGCGCGTGACCAATTTTGCACGGATTGCATCAGCAGGTCGATGGTGCTGATGTGCGTAATCGAGATACCCGTTGCGCACTCCGTCTCGTATACTTCCTTGTTGGGATACTGGTTATGGACGGCAGTCATTGCCGTAGGGCTGCCGTTGTAGCAGTGCCAGGCAATACCTGCAAGAGCGTTATTCGTTGCTGCATCACCTAGAAGTGTCTGTGCGTAACTCTGGCCGATCCAATCATGGTCATAGCCAAGAATTTTTGGATGCAGGTTTGCGCTCGTCAGCGCCGGAGCGAGGTTGTTCTTAATAAAAGAACTCTCATCGTTTGCAGCCCAGGACATGCCAGGATAATCTGGGGGCACGTATAATGGCTCGTTCTGCGGGCTGATTGCATAGATGGGAATGCCCTGTGCCTGATATGCCTGGATAAACTTGACGAAGTATTGTGCCAGCGGACCATAGGCCGATGAAGTGAGCGTTCCTGTCTGACCATTGGCGACACCAATCATCGAGCCATTCGTCTTCATCCATCCTGGTGGACTCCACGGATTTGCCATAAATCTAATAGATGGATTTAACTGGTAAGCTTGTTGCAGCACAGGCAAAATATAGCTTGTGTCGTGAGCAATTGAGAATTTTGCCAGGGTTGGATCGGTCTGACCGGCGGGCAGGTCGTCATAAGAGTACGCGCCAGTAACCGAAAAATCTGATGCGCCCATTGGAATACGCACAAAACTTAGACCAATGCTGGTTGGATTACTGGCATTGGTCCCGAACAGATTTGTCATTAATGTTGTGCGCTGGCTTGCGCTCATATGGTTATAGATCAGCCAGGCCGAAGAATCGGTTATCGCAGCTCCAAAACCGTCCATTTGTTGTTGGCGTTGTGTATCGTCAACCGCAATCGTTGGAGATGATCCAACACCAGAAAATTGGATATCGCTCTGGCGTGTCAGGTGATTAACGCCGTCTGAGGTCGTCAACCAGACCTGGACGGGTGGGGTTGCCGCATGAACGGCAGTGCGTAGAGAGAGCATGCCAACAATGCTGGCTGTTATCAGAATACATAACAAAAGTCTTAGCGCGTGGGTACGCATCGTAATCCTCCTTGATACATTCCAGGTGGGCATCCAGCCCACTGTAAATCTATGATACCGCTATAGTATGACATATATTGGCAGTGAAAGAGCATATCTTCTTTAATTATGCATAAATTATTCAGTATTTATTCAGGTCTCATCGTTTCTCTACGCAGGGGCTGAAAAGTTAGGAAAAGAGAACCATACCGATTACTCAATGACTTAAGATAGGAAAAGCTAAAGGACTCAAGTCCATTCTTAACCAGACTCCTACCATTTTCTCAACTGAAATTTAGCCTCTAGCGAGTACAGTATCTTCTAGATGGAAAATATGGAAAGTAGTGATGCATACGGAAATATTACTGCAATGTTAGCAGGAAGAGGTAAATAGATGCCACGCAGTTCACAAGATAAAATGGTGCGTTCTGATAGCGAAAATATTCTCATCTCAAATTTTCCAAAAGACAGCCAATTGGAAACGGAGGACCAGATCCGTGGTTTTGAGCTTCTGCGTCTGGCCTTCTTTGCCTTAAAATTGCGTAAATTTGAACAGCGTCATGAGCGTGCCAGGGATGAAACAGAATATAACTTCCGTTGCAGCCTGTTGCGGCATGCAATCTTTCAACAAGTTCTCACGTTGACGAAGCTTGGTGCACGCGAACAGGCAATGCAACTTATAGACGCATGTCGTAAATAGAAGACGCACGACTACTACGAGCGATGAAGATGTTGCCGCTGATCTGGACTGAGATGCCCTCTTGTTCAAAGGTCTGCTTCAGTTGCTTCACATCATGATCGCTATTGAGAGCGAAGACGAAGGGGCCAAGTTGACGTAAGCCCAATGTTTTGAGGCTTGCCGAGGTATTCAGTTGGGTAGCGACAGCCTCGCTCGACACTTCTATGAGAAGTACATGAGAGAGGCGAGCACCTTTATACGATCTGGCCCAGTCATTGAGGCTATAGATGACGTTCTGAGGCAGTTCTTTCTGACTATGTTCCTCTAGTACATGCAGAACATATTCAATGTTTTTGCCATTCTCTAATGCGCGTAGCAGAGATACCCGTGTGAGCGTGAGGCGGCTGACCATACCTGCCTGAGTAATCTGAGTGAAGGGAAGAAGGCTGTAAAGTGTGAGCATGTCTGGTTGTAAAATGAGCAGTTCGAAGTTAGGTTGAACGATCAGAGTACGCGTGTTTGAGTCTGCATGAGTCAGGCTTTTTCCAAGCAGTGGCAGAATGGATGCACCAATCTCAGTGAGCATAAATGCCGTGGGATTGATCTGCTGTTGTGCTTCGAGCGCGTTGGCACGATCATAGCCGAGATCGATGATGCCCAGTTCGTAGAGCGTCGACGAGAGCATCCCTATATAGGTTTCGCCGTCGCCCCGTTCCCATTTTTCGCGTGTCTCTCTGGTCTTACTATGGCCCGTTTTGCGTGCATAGGGTGGTTGAGGATGCATAGCAAATGGATCATCATCCCAGATGTCTTGCAACAAAGAGGCAACAGTGTACCAGCGTCCCGGTGTACAGTGAGTCAGGTACTTTAGTAGGATCTCGCGCCCTGCCATCGGTTTCCAGGCATAGGGGTCCCAGGCTCTGTAATGGGTACCTTCCAGGTCGTCCCAACGAAAACTATGTTGCCAGAAGTTCAGCAAGTATATAGTCTGCCCCTGGATATCCAGACCAGCCCACCAGGAGAGCCTTTCTCCCACTTCATAATGATCTTTGATGGTTGGTAGTGGAGATTTGGAGATTTGTACCAGCCCACTTTCCTTTGCGATATCCAGAAGCATTTCTATATAGTTATCGTCGTATTGATAGTCTGGACGCACCTGCCCGCGCAGTTGGGTGCGCAGTTTGTTTGAGATGCGTTTAGGAACCCTTCCTACCTGCGTCGGTTCGATAGTTTGTTGATAGATGGCATTTATCATATACGCGATATCATATTGGATTGCCATCTCACCGGGCCGCAACGCAGCGGGCACAAAATCTTCTGGTACAGCGGCGGCAGGTAATTCTATGACTGTGTTCGCGCTATTTACCTCGATGGGTTTCAGGCGTAAGAATACATCATGAGGGATAAAAAGAATACGTTGCTCACGCGTGAGGGTATCAAAGGCAAGGGCAGCACTTTCAAGTTCATAGATTACTGGAGCAAGAGAGCTATCGTCCAGGCCACTATGCGTCCGCACTTCCTGCATGGTTGCCTGCCCACCTTGTTGTCGCAGCCATATATAGAGGTTGCGAGCGTCGCCGGCAAAGTCGGGGAGGTAGTCGAGTGGCTCTTCTAGTTGGGACAATTTGTTGGCGATCATCTCTCCAAAGTCGCCACTTGAATAGTATTTGGCCCATTTTAGAGTATAGCTTTGATAGATTTCATCCTGAGTATCACTATCAAGACCTGCAACGAGTTCGGTAAAAGACTTCTTTGAGCGATCCCCTAATGGAGTGAAGATCTCGCGCCCGATAGTGTAGAGTGTAGTCAGATAGTCATCAAAAGGGTAGAGCATAGGGACCGCTTTTAGTTTCCCTTTTGTGGAGATATCATGTGGAAGATGAGCGCTGTGGCCGCGTTGGCCCGCATTTATATCTTCCGTTTTTTGATACAGGAGCAGTTTTTGCAAGAGACTGTCGACCGCCATCTCGTAGCGTTCGGGAGGAATTTGCGCCTTTTTTTGTAATGCATCACGACGCAGGCCGTCACGCGCGGAATATGACATAGAATGATAGAGGATCTGGCGCTCATCGGGCGTAATATATTCCCATACAAAGCGAGCACAAATGGGCTCATCCAGGCTTTCTAGAATAATTCCCATATACTCTTCAAAGTTCCTGTATGTCTCGCCTGTCAAGCCCCAGAGGCGGAAGTACTCTTTTCGTTGTTCCTCGGAAGCAGCTTCCAGGGCTTCTTCTAGATCATATATATCTGTTGTACGCATCCTCAACGCCACAACTCCTCATAAAATTAGTCAGACTGATATTGTTCAAGGTAACGAATAACTTCGCGTGTCAACTGGCTGGGTGTCGACGCCCCGGCTGTGACTGCGACGCGTTTTTTGCCTTTGAGCCATTCTGTCTTCAATTGAGAGAGATCTTCAATACGGACAGCGGGAACGCCAGCCAGATCCTCTGAGACCTGCACTAAGCGATTGGTATTATTGCTGCGTGGATCACCGACGACCACCGTCAGATCTGATCCTTTTGCCTGTGCCGCAACCGCTTCCTGGCGCGATTGGGTGGCATTACAGATATCAACGTGAACCTCTGCATGTGGGTAACGCGCTTTAATATGTTGGATCACACGATGCGTATCCCACAACGAGAGCGTGGTCTGAGTTGACACCGCGATTTTCTCTTCCTGGTCCGCTGTCAGCGCCAATGCATCTACATCGGCCTCAGTCTCAAGCAGGCTGATATGTCCGGGGACTTCGCCCATGACACCTTCGGGTTCCGGGTGGCCTTTTTTTCCTACATACAGGATATAGTAGCCTTTTGCCACAAGATCGCGTACAAGATCGTGCGTCACGGTGACATCGGGGCAGGTTGCATCGATGCAGTGCATACCACGTTCCTGCGCCCGGCGTTTGACTTCGGGTGAGACACCATGAGCTGTAAAAATGACCGTCCCTTCCGAAACCTGCTCCAGAATAGTAGCTCTATCGGGTCCGTCGAGGGTCACGATACCCATCTTTGTCAATTCATCGATAGCATGACGGTTATGAATAATCTGCCCAATTACATAAATGGGGCGCGGCAGTGTAGCATCTTTAGCGGCCTGGCGAGCGATCTGTAGTGCATCAACAACCCCATAGCAATAGCCACGGGGCGAAATTTTTATGACTTCCATCGGAACCTCGTATGATAAACTCCCTACAAACAAAACATTCCTGCTAGTATGACGTATAAGATAGTCACTATGAGTGTATCATATTGATCAACAAGCCTTCGCCATCTCTTTATCAAGAATATGACGTAGATCATCAGGTGTATACAGGCAGACTGTGGGAAGCAGGCCAGCCAACTCCTCGACTGAAGCATAGGGATATGGAGCAAGGTCAAAAATGAGCAGTGGGATGTGGCGCCCATCACAGCCTGCCGCAATGCGGGCCGCGCTCAGAGGCGAGATCTTTTGCCCCGTTTCATAAGAAGGCAAGCTGATCAATAATTGCACATGCGGGAGAATATAGGAGACATGGGTGGACGTATCCTCTTCATACACATATTTCATCCTCAAAGCGCGTAATAATTTTATATAAGGATAGCGCAGCTCTTCTGGCCCTACTAACAGTGCTGAACGTCCTTGCAGACCACCCAGGCAGGCATCTGCGATAGATACCACCTCTGGTGCTATATCCTGCATTATGTATTCTCCTATACAACGGTGCTATAAATCTGTGCCGCTAAGTAACATTCATAATATGATAACGCGAAACGTGATGATTGTCATCCGGTAAAGACAGTATTTTTTCCTAAGCAGATGTCTGATAGAAATCCGTATCGTCAAGCGTCAATGCACCCCTTTATATTTGCTGATATGTGCAGGTTAACACCTTACTTTGGCTTTGTTACCAATAACTTGAGAAAGCTCCGCAGCAGTATAGTACTAATGACGTAAATTCCCATGCTCACCAGGGTCGTTATGTCGATACTATAGCCCTGGTAAAGCACAACCGGGAACAGGTGATCGAAGGGCGCAATAAGGGGGTCACTGATCAAGGCAATTCCTTGCGTGAACAGATTTACATCCATGGCGATATTAAATAGATGCAGCAAAAAACGTGTGAGGAGGATCAGAATGAGCAGTAAGAGGGCAAATCCCAGCATCTGATTAATTTTACGGACGAGAACGATACAAAAATGTCCAAGCCCATGTAGAAAGCGTTGTCCCCATGATGGCTGCGGCAGGTAATTGATGGGAAGTGGGGCAGTAATGGGATTGAAGCCCGGCTCTGTGGCCTGATCGTGCGCAGCATAATGATTTCTTGTATCATTCCACCGTTGCATGCTTTGTCCTCGCTCTCTCAGGCGTAGGAGCGTCACCAATACAAATGCGCTCCAAATACCCATACTACCGCAAAAAAGGTAGGGACTCGATTGGATCGCGTCCGCCATTCATGGACTTATTGCCCGATGCTGATGAATCACGGACGCGATCCAATCGAGTCCCTACCCTTGTATTATTTCAACGTAACTTCTATACCCGCATTCATACTTTGTTCGTTCAGCAACGATCTACCATCCCATTTTTCACCCGGAGTATCGAGCAGCGCCTGTTTCAGAAGGCTGCTATGATACGTAATAACCTGCTCACCTACTCTACGTTTGCGTTGCTGATCTCGTTGCATACAGGTTTCAAATGAGACATCGAAGATGAACAGGTGCTTATAATAATGATGACGCTCTGCCAGATCAAGCAGGCGCTGTCGGGCATCGGGCTGGAGAGCGGTACTATCGGCGATGGTAAAGCGATTCTGATACATACGTTTGCCAATAATATAATAAAAGAGATCGAAGGTATCGCGATTAACCTGCTGGTTCGCTTCATTATCGCTGATCAGCGCACGGCAGGTATCCGAAGAAACAATCATCGTATTTTGAAAGTCTCCAGGCTTGTTCCTGGTCACTATCTGTTGTGCGAATGTGCTTTTCCCACAGCCTGCGGGTCCGCACAGCACCAGCAGCGTCCTGTATGGTACAATAAGGGTTGGTGGTTGTGCAGAATTCCCACGTACTCTGTCCATTGCGATGTATTCTCTCCTTTGATATAATGCGCATACATGTATGTGTGAGTACGAGGGCGTCCGTCAAGTTCCATTACGACTGACCCTTATCTATAATATTACAACACGCACGAGAATGCTGCTGAGTATAGTTGCGTATCAGAGCTTTCCCATTCTAGAATGGGACGGGCTTATTCTAGAATGGGACGGGCTTATTCTAGAATGGGATGGGCTTATTCTAGAATGGGACGGGCTTATAAATCGCGCCCGTACCTTTCTGCCCGTCGTTATTGGTGCGTGCCATAGGGGTACGGGCGCGATTTATAAGCCCGTCCATTATTACATCTGGTCTATGATGCCTGAGGAGGTTTGTTGTGTCTGTTGAAATGAGTCTTACCAGTACAGAGATACGTGCCCGCTATCTCGATTTTTTTGCCAGCAAGGGGCACCAGAAGGTTCCCAGTTCGTCTCTTGTGCCACGCAACGATCCGACTGTTATGTTGACGACAGCAGGCATGCAGCAGATGATCCCATACTTCCTGGGACGCGAAACTCCTCCCGCGTCAAGACTTACATCGGCGCAGAAATGTTTCCGCACTACCGATATTGATAAAGTAGGCAACCAGCGTTCATTGACTTTTTTTGAAATGCTGGGCAATTTCTCTGTGGGCGATTATTTTAAAAAAGATGCCATCGCGTTTGCCTGGGAATTTCTCACGGAAGTGATGAAGTTGCCTGCCGACCGCCTCTATCCAACCGTCCATCCTGAGGACGACGAAGCTCCACAGCACTGGCACGAAATCGCTCATTTTCCCGATGAAGTGATCGTGCGCCTGGAAGATAACTGGTGGGGACCTCCCGGTACTTCCGGCCCCTGTGGACCGGATTCTGAGATCTACTATGATAGGGGTGTTGAGTATGGTTGTGGCTTGCCTGATTGTAAGCCCGGATGTGAATGTGAGCGCTTTTTGGAGATCTGGAACCTGGTTTTCATGCAATATTACCAGGATCCAGATGGCAAACGTACCCCGTTGCCACGCAAAAATATCGACACTGGTCTTGGCCTGGAGCGTCTGACGATGGTATTGCAGGGCAAAGAATCGGTCTTTGATACCGATATGTTCCGCGCAATTATTGACCATTTTGCCGCACTTGCCTCTACCGCATATGGGAAAGATGCAAAGACCGATACCTCTTTGCGTGTAATCGCAGACCATGCGCGTGCACTAGTTTTTCTAGCAGCTGATGGTGTTCTACCAAGCAATGAAGGACGTGGTTATATCTTTCGACGCATTCTGCGACGTGCCGTTCGTCATGGCAAGCTTCTAGGCGTGGATCGGCCCTTTTTATCCGAGGCCGCTGATACCGTTATTCGTTTGATGGGTGATTACTATACAGAGTTACGCACGCAGCGTAATCGCATCGTCGAAGTTTTAAGTGTCGAGGAACAAAAGTTTGGTCAGACATTGAGTGCTGGCCTGGGTCTATTGAACGAGTTGCTCGCTGGTTTACAGCAGCGTCAGCAGAAGGTCATTCCAGGTGAAGAAGTCTTCAGGCTGTATGATACGCATGGCTTTCCGGTCGAATTGACGGAAGAAATCGCCGCAGAGCAAGGCTTTACAATTGATACCTCTGGTTTTGAGCAATCCATGCAGCGCCAGCAGGAGCGTAGCCGCTCTGCCAGTACCTTTGTACAGGCAAAGGATGATCAGGCGTTGACCGAATTGCTGAAGCGTCTTGGTCCGACCGAATTTATAGGATACGAGGGACTTTCTGGCAGTAGTAAAGTAGTAGGACTGGTCGTGGATGGCAAAGAGGTAGAGAGTATTAGTGCGCCACAACAGGCACTTATTTTGCTTGATGTTACCCCTTTCTATGCAGAGAGTGGTGGACAGATCGGTGATCAGGGCGATATTACAGCCCCTTTGGGTGTCTTTCGTGTACAGGATACACGCCGCCCGCTCAAGGGTCTGATCGTTCATTACGGCAACATTAGTGAGGGGCATCTACGTGTTGGCGATAGTGTGCAGGCCGAGGTAATCGAGCAGCGCCGCCTGGATACGATGCGCAATCACAGCGCCACCCATCTCTTGCATAAAGCGTTGCGCAATCTGTTGGGACCTCAGGTGGAACAGCGCGGTTCATTGGTTGAACCGGAGCGGTTACGCTTTGATTTTACCAGCCCACGAGCTTTGACTGCAACGGATCTGGCGCATATCGATGAGCAGATTAATCGCTGGATTCGTGCTGATTTCCCCGTTCATACTACTATAATGCCATTGCAGGATGCACTCACGACCGGTGCAATGGCCCTGTTCGGTGAGAAATATGATGATCTTGTGCGCGTAGTATCTATGGGGAGTAGTACCGAATTGTGCGGCGGCACGCATTGTGCTGCAACTGGTCAGATAGGCTTATACGTTACAATACAAGAAGCCAGTGTCGCAGCAGGTATCCGGCGCATTGAGGCGTTTACTGGACGGGGAGCCGAAGCATACTTCCGGCGTCGCAGTTCTCTCGTCGAGACGATGGCCGTAAAGCTACAGACGAAGCCCGATGCCCTTGAAGGCAAGCTAGAACAGGTGACTCAAGAACTGGCCTCCGCACGCCGCCAGATCGCACAATTTCAGCGTGAAGCTGCTCTGCATCAAGCGGCAGAAATTGTGCAAAAGGCCGTTGAGGTTGAGGGCATCTCTGTCGTTGCTACGACTGCGAATGCCCCTGACGACAAAGTTTTGCGTGAGATGGGAGATATGGTACGTAGTAAGTTCAGTCATCCAGGCATAGTAGTACTGGCTAGCAACTTTGATGACCGTGTAGGTATTCAAGTAAACGTAGATGCTGCATTGACGAAGCGTGGACTACACGCCGGAAAAGTTGCCAGCGCAGTAGGTGAACGGCTGGGTGGTAAAGGCGGTGGGCGACCAGAATCTGCACAAGGTGGTGGCAAAAATAAGGCTGAGTTAGGTGCAGCGCTCGATCTCGTGGTAAAGTTTGTCAAGGACAATCTAAAGTAGAGGTGCAATTGATCGTGCCTTGCTTTGCGGATGGAGCGGCTTTTGTGTTATAAAATGTATAACACATGCACCTGTAAGATTTTAAGAGCCTCTGGTGGGTTATGGGAAACATTTGTTTCTGCCACACTATGAGGAAAAAGAGAGACACGAAAAGCGAAAATGCAACAGGGAGAACCCGTGCAAAATGTATGGCAGTGGATCAATAGATTTGGGATGAAGACATGAATACGCTCCTTCAACGTCTGAGAGGTCTCTTTGGAGGCAGACAAGAAGAGAATGGATACTACGAAGACGAGTACGGAGATAGTGACGACCTGCAAGATGTACAGGATGGCAGTGAGCGTCACCTCTTTACTGCGTTGGATATCGGTACTGCCTATGCAAAAGCCATTATTGTCGAAGTGCATGGAGATCAGGCAGAGGTACTGGGTGTGGGCCGGCATCAGCAGAGCTACACACATATGTCTGATGGTATCGTAACCGATATCTCAGGCGTCATTTCCAATTGTAATGAGGCTTTGTTGAAGGCCGAAACCGCAGCCGGGGGTACTATTGCGCCTGCCGCCGTCATTGGTATTGCCGGTGAATTGGTAAAGGGTAGCTCGACGACGGTAAGCAAGCAGCGCCAACAACCATCGAAGCCAATTACAGCAGAAGAACTGGAAGGGCTTATCACCAGTGCACAGCAGAAATTATTAAAGAGTGCCAAAGAACGTATTGCGGCGGAAACAGGGTATCAGAATATCGAAGTGCGCCTGACAAATGCCGCCGTGATCTCGGTACGTATTGATGGGCAGGTAGTAAGCAATCCAATCGGCTTTCGTGGTCGCCACTTTACACTGACACTGTTCAGTGCCTTTGCTCCTCTGATGCAATTGGGAGCGCTGGAGACGGTAGCACAGGGACTCGATCTGACATTGGTAACGATTGTTGCGGAACCTTATGCACTGGCACGTTGTCTTAGTAATAATGCTGGTGCCGATAGTGGAGCCATCTTTATTGACATTGGTGGTGGCACAACTGATATTGCCCTTGTACGACAGGGTGGCATTGAGGAGACACGTATGTTTGCCCTCGGAGGCAGAACCTTCACGCGTCGTATAGCCACAAGTAAGGGAATATCGCTAAAAGATGCCGAGCGGCTCAAGATCAACTATAGTAATGGTGATATTAAGGGCAATGGCCGCGACGAGATCCAGGCTATTCTTGCTCCGGAATGTCAGACGTGGATGGATAGCGTCGAACTATTAGTCGAAGAACTGGCTAAAGGGGAACTTTTACCGCCTGCAATCTATGTGGTGGGTGGAGGCTCTGCCTTGATCGATATCCATCAACGGCTTGAGAGCTTTCCCTGGACGGAGCGGCTGCCATTCTCGCGTCAACCTATCGTGCGAACCGTGCAACCGGATATGGTGTCGAGCATTGTGGATCGTGAGGGACTGCTCCTGAACGCACAAGACATTACACCAATGGCCCTTGCGTATCAGGCTATTGAATTGCAAAATGAGAATAATGTGCTCGAAAGAGCGCTCGACCGGGTCATTAATGCTATGCATATCTAATAATGCACTTTGTGGATGCAAGGTCTATACACATAAAAGAGAATAACGCTTTTCATCAAGATGTGTGCAGGTGAAGGGTGAACTGTGACCACCAGATGACAGGAAACATGGAGATGAAATATAAGGGGTGAAACGGGCTTATGAGCGAAGAAAAAACGACGATCTATATCAGCCCTGAAGAGGATTTGACGAGCGTCCGTGAGCGGCTGGAGAAGATCCCGGCTCACTTTATTACCCTTGTCATTCCAACGGAGACGCAACTACGGAGCCATGTGGCCTGGAAGTTGTTGCGTGCGCGTGTACGCGAACTGGGCAAGGAAGTCCAGATCGTTAGTGATAGTGCTCAGGTACGTTCTGTGGCCAGGGATGTAAATTTTAAAGTTGCTTCCTCGTTGGAGGCATCCCCTACCGGTAAGTCACGTCCTCCCAGTAGTCGTCCTGGACGTATATTGGGCAATAGAAGCAGGCCGACTGGCTCTATCCAGCGTCCTGCGGCGAGAAAATCTACGAACCTGCGGGGTCAGGAACATTCGTACCAGCCCGGTCCAGCGGATCAATGGCTTCCATCAACGGACCGTTCCCTGGAGCGGCACGCCACGGATAACTCGCTTCTTGAGGATGACGAGGTCTCTGATAGTACCCATCAATCCTCGTCACCTGCATACAATAATGATTTTCCTTTGACGCCCGATAACGGCCAACATTATGATTTTCATATTGATACATCACCACCCATTCGCCCTCTTCCTCCTCAATATCTTGAGGAAGAGCCAGATCTATGGTCAGAAGATACCGATGTAGCACGGAGCATTCGCGAGGCTGCCTCTCAAGGTGGCGCGAGTGAACCCGGAATGTTGGGTCAAGAAGACGATTTTGATTTAGAGCAGGATCAACATGAGCCATTTGATGCATCATCGCAAGGGTATAAGACAACTCCGCGCCCTCATCTAGGCGAAGATCCCCTGGATTCTATGGATGACGCCTTGCCCCCACCCCCGATAAGGCAGCAGCGAGGCTCAGTTCCTTTTTCGGATAGCTTTGAGA
>JACDAE010000604.1 GCA_013695595.1 Ktedonobacteraceae bacterium
ATCCTGTGGTATCTGCGCTGGGGCAAAGAGACGTATGTCAACATTCGTCCCGTGCGCTGGTATCCAGGCTACCAAAGCCCGATGCGCGAGCCAGAGCGTATCGATTATGTCATCGTGCGTGACAATCTGGAAGGCATGTATCCACCGCGCGAGGGCGATATTGCCGAGTTGAGCGCATTGAGCAGCAGCGGCTCCTGGTGGCAGGCACCGCCCGTCGAGAAAGTTGGCGCGTATGCCGTCAAGGTGAGCACAGACGAGCAGATGATTCGTGTCGCGAATGCAGCCTGTAAACTGGCTTTAGAGCGACAGGCGGTGGGATATCCTGGCCGCGTAACGCTTGGAGCCAAGTACTCGATTCAGCCGCGTACCGACGGACGTTTGCGTACAATCGTGAAAGAAGCGGTCAGCCAGCATCCGAGCCTGACCTATCGAGAGTTCCTGATCGATGATATGGCGCGGCGTATGGTTGCTGTTCCCGAAACGCTCGACGTTGTGGTGTTGAATAACGAGCATGGAGACATCCTGGCCGATGTCGCCAGTGGAACCATTGGCGGTCTTGGCCTGTGTCCGAGTGCCTGCTATGGGGAGAATTATGCCTACTTCGAGCCAGTGCATGGGTCCGCACCCGATCTGTTGGGGCAGGACGCCATTAATCCCACCGCCATGTTGTTGTCTGGTGCAATGATGCTTGACTATTTTGGTTATAATGAGTCGGCACGACGGTTGGAGAATGCGCTAGAACTGGTCTATCGCGATGGAGATGTGTTGCCGGTAGATCAGGGCGGGACAGCGAGTACGAGCGAGTTTATAGCAAGGGTGAGGAGGCAGTTGACGAACGTATCGGTGGGTAGTCACACTTAATTTTTGACGAGTCCAATAAATATGCCCAAAAAGGATCACAAAAGTGTATTCTCTTTTGTGATCCTTTTTGGGCATATTTAGTAAAGATTACGTATTCTAAACGAAACTTTGTTAATTTGTGCTTTTCTGCATCCCCCAAATGCAACAAGTCGTATCAGAGACACAGGCACCTGTCATTGAATGTATAATAACATTGCTGAACAAAGTTGTTATGAAGGAGTCAATATGATGCAGGAAAAAACACAGCAATGGATTGATATTTCGGTGCCATTGTACACAGGCATGGTTCACTGGCCGGATAACCCTCCATGCGGTATAACGCAGACCATGAGCATAGACGCAGGAGATGGCTGTAATCTCTCCCACCTCTCAATGGGTGTCCATACAGGAACGCATATGGACGCACCGCTCCACTTCATTCAGGGCGGTAAGAGCATTGATACACTGCCACTTGAAGCCACTATAGGTAGTGCACGCGTGCTCGAAATTAACGATCCACAGGCGGTCAGGGTCGCAGAGCTAGAGCCTTATGCTATCCAGGCCGGTGAGCGCATATTATTCAAGACGCGCAATTCGGCAGGTGCCTGGAAGAGCGATGTATTCGTTGAAGATTTCGTCTATATCTCACATGAAGCCGCTCAATATCTCGCAGAAAAACAGATACAGACTGTCGGCGTTGACTATCTCTCGGTTGGGGGCTATCGTATCGATGGGCCTGAGACGCATCGTGCATTGCTGGGAGCAGGTATATGGGTCATTGAGGGCTTAAACCTCTCTACAGTACAGACGGGCTCATACGAATTGATCTGCCTGCCCCTCAAGATGATGGGAGCCGAGGGAGCACCTGCACGCGCTATTCTACGCGCACTGTCATGAGAAGATAAGGTCGCCGTCTCCATTCATATTCATGTTTTATTTTTGCACGTGGGCAACGTCTATACTCTTGTAAAGGTTATGATACCTATGTTTTATCTTTACGTTGCCCACGTGCTTGCGACATTTTTGTGACAAAATTGGCATAAGTTGCAACAACTTTGCTACAATTTCTTCATACTCCCTTTACATTGAACTGCTATAGTTTAGAGTGTAGTTACGTAAAGTCAAGTTCACCTAGAAGGAAGGAATCCGCCATGGGCACTCAATTGTTGCCATCGGAAGAATTTTTTATCTACGTTCCCTTATTGCATACCGAAGGGCCGCGCGTTTCAGAGCAGGATTCCAGAGAAGAAAACACCCTCAGCCAGACCGCTCACGAGGACTGGATACAGATCCCCCTCGCGGAACGCGTTGTTGTTTATGCACACGTTTGTGGGGAAGAGGAGCAAGGGCAAGCTCCTCTTTACTCGTAATTGTTTTGTTCTATTCCTATGCTGGATGGGGATATTTAAATTGGCTGTTTGTGGCGCTTGCGGGCGCTACTTAGCAGCCTTACCTGAAAAAACTCCACTCTTTCCTCGTACTCCCTGTCTTCATTTTATCTCTACAAATGTAAAATAATACTATGATCATAATTACTATTTTGCTACTCTAACCACCCTTCTGAACCTTTCCTCTCGGTGTTATGATAGATAATGGGGGATCTTGTGAAGGACTAATACACGATGTTACATCGCACAGAGAAGCTTTATAGGGGAAGTGATGTAGCAATAATAAAGAAGGAGCATTACCAAAATGAGCCATATACATGTTAAAGCTGAACGTGTCATAGATGTGAAACCAGAGGTCGTCCACGAAACTCTGGTGGATTACAGGTGGAAACGTCCACAAATATTGACCTCAAACTTCCTTGATTATACCGTGGGCAAGGGCGGCAAAGGTGCTGGTACCGAGGTCCATTATCGCTTGCGTGCCGCTCGTCGTGAGCGCCCTTATACGATGCAGATTGAAGAGCCTATCAAGGGACTGGCGATTACCGAGCAGGACCGCAATTCATCGTTATTGACCACCTGGACGCTAACGCCTATCGGGAATGGTGAGCGTACAAAAGTGCGTGTGGATAGTGAATGGGAAGGTGGCACAGGTGTTGGTGGTTTCTTCGAGCGCACATTTGCCCCTTTAGGCCTACGTAATATCTATGGTGAGATACTTTCTAATCTTGCTGGATTGCTACAGCCAGCACCAACTGGACTTGAAGAGGGCGAATCCTCAAGCCGTACTCTGCCCCTGTTAATCGGAGGAACCTTCGCTGCCACCGCTGTTATTGCTGTCGTATTGATTTTACGTAACCAGCACAAAGGTTGAGATTTTGCTAGCTTGATCCCTTCAGATTGAGTGGTCGGGCTCCCTTCGTCATGTCAAGGATACACATCCGTATGCCGAAGGGATCTTTAATTACCGCACACTTCCCAATGGTGATATCGAATGGTTCAACTAGTAGTTGGCATCCCTTTGCTACATATTCTGCTACTACATTAACAACATCATCAACGAGATAGTGCACTTCCACTGGTGAGGGCATAGTGGTGTCATTATGCAATACAATTTCCGCATCAGTTTCTGGAAATACCAATCCGATCGAGTTATCTCCACTCCAGTTTGGGCGTAACCCAAACACTTTTGTGTAATAGACGGCAGCCTCCTCGATGTTATCCACGCGGATCATTACGCAGTCAATTTTTCGTAACATATCTCGTTCTCACCTCACCCATTTCCTGGTATCCCCCATACAATGTTTCCAATAACCTGTAATTCTATCATGCCATCCTGATACGTGTTGAGCAATATCTTTTATGGCAGTGCTTCTTGATCATATACGGTTTAAGTACAGATTGTAAGAATAAAACTCGACCTCTCGTTGCCATCCATTCGCTTCGTACACTGATTGAGCTGCGTAGTTATCGATGGCTGTTTGTAATGTCAATTCCTTCGATTGTGTTTCTGCGCCAAACTCGCGTGCACGCTCCAATAGTGCCTTGCCTATGCCCAGGCGTCGCGCTTCAGGTGACACGAAAAGATCATTCAAGATCCACAGGCGCTCCATCGTGGTCGAGGAGAAGGAAGGATAGAGTTGTGTGAAGCCGCATGGTTGTCGGCTGCCCTTTTCGTCAATGCTAAACGCCAGGAAAATAACTGAACTCTGTTCCTCCATGCGTGCAGTGAGAAAGCGTGTTGCGCCTTCCAGGTCTGTGGCCTGCTTGTAAAATTGGCGATAAGCGTCGAACAGGGGCACGATCAAAGAAACATCTTCTTTATTTGCTCTAATGATCTCAATTTGTGTAGCCATGCGTTTCCATCCTTTTCTATGATGTTTATTCTATTGTCAGGGAACCCTTTTGCATGATACAATTTTCAACGATGAAAGGTCTACTATTTTCAAGATCGCGAGGTGCCCAGGTGGCTACTACCTTCATACGCGTGTACTCGTACAGTATGGTTTCGCTGGCCTGAGTGCATGTTCCGCAAATATATTGGTTGATATAAAGCCCTGCCTGTTGGTATGACGACACGCAACGGGCTTGTAAACGGCGCCCCTACACCATTGGGGAACGCGACGGACGGGCTTGTAAACGGCGCCCCTACACCATTGGCACGAACCATACTGTCTTCCATCTCCTATTGAGTTGATTTACACTCGCGCTTCATTTTGGAGACAGCATTATGGATACAGTTACGAACGTGCCAGAGCCTGCCAAAAAACACAGGTTCCTGCTCAATCGAAATTTTGCCTTGCTCTGGACAGGGCAGGCGATCTCGGAACTTGGCTCACATATCACCGATCAGGGTTTGCCATTGGTTGCGAATCTGGTACTGGGTGCGACATCTGCCCAGATGGGATTGCTGGTTGCACTTGGCATGCTCCCTGTTTTGTTGTTTGGTCTGCTCGCAGGGGTGTGGGTAGATCGCTTGCGCCGCCGCCCCATCTTGATTATTGCCGATCTGGCACGGGCATTGTTGCTCTTATCAATACCCGTTGCTGCTTTGCTGCACTGGTTGCGTATTGAGCAGTTGTATATTGTAGCGGCCCTGGTAGGCATACTTACGGTCTTTTTTGACATTGCGAACCAGGCGTTTCTACCCCAACTGGTAGCACGTGAGCGGATCCTTGAGGCCAACAGCAAATTGAGTGCCAGTAGCTCGCTCGCAGAGGTTGGTGGTCCTACGATGGCGGGCGTGTTGGTACAGGCACTTACGGCCCCCATTGCTATTGTTTTGGATGCACTTTCTTTCCTGATCTCGGCGCTCTGTTCTGGATTGATCCGCGTGCGTGAGCCTCGTCCATCGGTAGTAGCAGAACGTCAGCATGTATGGCAAGATATACGCGCTGGATTGCATGTGATCGTGGCTAATCCAGTATTGCGAGCAATCATGCTCTGTTCAAGCACGCGCAATTTCTGTGGAGGAGCGTTTGCCGCACTCTATAACCTGTACATAATTCGCGAACTGGGCATGACGCCCCTGCTCTATGGCGTGTTTGTTGGTGCTGGTGGAGCAGGGGCTTTATTGGGCGCGTTGCTGGCGAATAGATTGGCAGGACGTTTTCAGGTGGGGCGTATCCTTGTTGGAGCAGCACTTCTCGATGGGATAGCGATGCTGTTCACCCCGCTTGCTGGTGGTTCTAAAGCTGCAGTTGCGTTGTTGCTGCTGGGGCAACTGATCGGTGATTTTGCCTATGCAATCTATGAGATACATGCGCTTAGTCTGCGCCAGGAATTGGTTCCTGTGCATCTGTTGGGGCGAGCAAATGCCAGTATGCGCGTGTTAATAGAGGGTATAGTTCCCATTGGCGCGTTGCTAGCGGGATTTGTAGCAACAGCAATTAGCATGCGCCTGACATTGCTAATTGCTGCCTGTCTATGCTGTTTACTCTCGCCTATCTGGCTGCTATGTTCGCCGGTCTGGAAGCAGAGAGAAACTCTGGAGAGAACATCAAGTTAGCACAGAAACTTATCGATGCTTAAGGACGTTGACCAATAATAACGGCCCATGTATGTCTAAACCAAAGTTCGTCATTCTGTAAGAACGGGCGCATACCTGTCGAGGGTCCGCCGTCGAGTTCTGCATAGAGGGCCGATTTGACTTGTTCACATTGAGGAGGTGCGGTCTGGGCCGACTTGAGCCAGGCATCAACCAGAAGATCGATATCTTGTGTTTTTTGTGTGACCACGCGCATGCCGAACTGTTCGAGAAGAGTTCCCATCTCTTCAGGTGAGAAAGCTCTGGTATGTGTGTGGTCACGTAAACGCTGTAAACGGTTATATTCTTGTGCTGATACTGGATCAGGGAGTGTAACTGTGTCGATGATGCCGATGCGCCCATCTGGTCGACAGACGCGCATCATCTCTGCAAGTTGCAGCTCAGGATGCTCGAAATGATGAATTGCAAACCGGGCGGTAACCAGATTAAAAGATGCATCTAGATAGGGAAGATGGGCGGCATCGCCCACTTCAAAGAGGATATTATGCAAACCGTCGGCCTCAGCTTCAGCTTTTCCATGACGGAGCATCTCTGGTGTCAGGTCCGTTGCGACAACATAGCGTGTCTTTGCTGCCAGTGCTCGACCGATATGTCCTGTCCCGGCGGCGACATCTAAGACGATATCATCATGTTGTGGAGCAAGTGCCTCAATCATCCAGGCGAGTTGACGCGTAAATACTGGATCATTAAAGTGCGTCGCTTGCTTTTCAAACTCTTGGCGAATGGCATCATTGTGGTTCACGCCTGGTTTTTCAGGTGTGGTTTGTGGGAACATCATAACCTCCGTGTTGGATAATAAAGATCTCAATGATAATGATGTATATACTTGAAACAGTCGTACTATTATGGAATATTGTACTATGAAAATTTTTTCTGTACAAGAAACGGTGAAAAGAGGCTCTCTAGCCTGTTTATAAAGAAGAGCTTTCACCAAATTTGATATCGCTGGCGAACCTTCACGCTTTTTACGATCCTGGAAGGCTTGGCTCTTTGGGATCTAGTGCGTCCACTTATAGGTAAACCTATTCGTGTCAAAAAGGAGGAACAGAATGTCTAAGAAGTGCACCTCCCAATTGGTGTTCACCGGTAGGCCCTCTATGGCTTGCTATAAGCAGGAGGCTATTATGTATGTGGAGGCCGCAGCATGAGCGCTAATGCGATGGAAGCTCCTAAACTCAAGGGTAGGTACAGGCTACTCAATTTCACTCAGGGTCAGCTGTATGGCCTGTTCTTTGGGCATATCGGCAAGTTGTCGATGATTGCCCTCTACTTTATCCTGACTCAATGGCTCCATAACCAGCATATCGTAGCCATGATCGCTGATCATAATATTGACTTCCATCTATGGAATGTCAAGTATATATGGGATCACTTGCTGAGCAGTGATGTTTATCATGGTGGCGTCATTCAGTGGCTGTCGACCGGGCAATGGAATAACATCCGGCATGTCGTGCGACCGTTCATGGAAGGTCTTATGGCACTATTGTTGTACCAGCAGATTGGCTTCGATCCTCTAAAGTACGAAAAGAAGACTAAGGAATCTGAGCCAGGTACGTTTGATCGCTTCCTTATGCGCACGCCGCTTATACCCTCACGGTATAATCCGGTTACCACTGCACAAGAAGTTGCGATCCCCTTCATTGTGCTCCTACTGGGTACGTTGATTGCGATCCCAATGTTCCTGTGGGTGTTGCCGTTTCTCCATGATGTGCTGCATGCAGTGTGGCTTGAACCACAACTCAGCGCGCATCCTTCTCTTGCCGCTAAGCTCTATGCGGACGGCTATGATGCATTCATCATTGGTATCGTCGCGGGCTTCGCTGTGAAGCGCATTACCCGGCCAGTATTCAATGCCAATATGATGTTCTTTTGCCGTCGCTGGATTGCGAAGGAACGCAAGCCCTACTGGTGGATGCCCCCCGGCATGCGCTCTACGATCCGAGAGTTTGATATGCGCGAGGATTCAGTCGAGCATAACAAGGAGGAGCTTGCTCTTAAGGGCCGCTGGTTTGGTCAATTTGCCATTGGCTCGGCGGTAGTGCTGCTTATCCTCGCCATATACGGGTACTACATCATCGCGTACATTGCATAGTGAGCAAATTGTTAGATATTGTCAACTTGTTTGTAGAAGCAAAGCGCGAAAAAGATCGTTTCTTATGCAATCCATCCACCCCGGATGAAAAAGTGCTTATGGCTTTGTCGGTGAAGGAGTGGGTGTGGGCGTTGGGCTTATCCTTGTTGCAGTTGGGATTTACTCGGTACAATCCCAACTGCATTCCAACCTTTACACCCTGATATGGTGTTGTTTTTGCTTCTGGCCGCTGAAAGCTATAATGTGACGATATGCGTGATGGCTGTATTACTATCCTCAGCGATAATGAAGCGTTCGTCACTGGTTACACAGACATTGTCGCCGCCGAAAGCCTGGCGTCGGACGTAGCCAGCAATGCAGGATTGCACACCAGTTGCCACGTTGAACTGAAGGCGGGTGCTTGCCTGGCTATTATCATCGGCGACCTGTGCATACTGATCAGGGATTACACAGACATCGTCAAATGAGGTGGCCTTATGCCAGACATATCCGTTCTGGCAGCGGGAGTTGGTAGCTGTGGTAATTTGTATTGTGGGCGACCATGGAGTACAGACACTTATTCCCAGCCTTGTGACAAATGAGCATCTTTTGGTGATGCTGAATGGCGTGAAACCATGTGAGAAGCGTGGGGGCAGTAACATACAAGGACGGATGAGAAAAGGAGCCTCGATGCTAGGCGAGGACTGGGTTGAGGGTATCTCAGCATCGCCAAAAGCGAGCCAGAACCATAATAATTCGCCTTCGACGAATAACTTGGCTCATGGTCATCCTTGGAGATTACTGTCTGCTTGCTTTGAATATATCGGTAGGATACTTGATCAAGACCTGGGCTACGTATTGGAGACCATTCCAAAGCGGGGGCTGATCTTCACCAACCAGAAGACCTATCCAACTCTTGTCCAATTCTGAGCAGGAAACGGTCCATTTGCTAGCTCCGTTCTGGAATGGCCTCCGAAAACGTCCTTCAACCTAAAATGCGGAATAGCCTAAATATACTTATTATAATAGTAGGTATTTGGTAAGTTCTTGCCGTATAATGTTTTGTATGAAGAAAATGATATTAAGTGACAGAGATGCTGTACTTAGATACGGGGGCGCGTTGAGCGCTTTCTTAGGAGTCATCCTCCTCGGTATCTCGTTCGGCATCAACCCTGGTCCGCCAGATCATGTAACCGCTACTCAGCTTGTCGCATTTGGCCAGAACAATTTTGGCTCTATTATGTGGGGCGGCTGGTTACAGGTCATTGGATCACTCTTTATCGTCATATTTGCCATGTCTCTTGTGGTATTAACCAATAAGACCACGGAACTTTCCGGCCTGCTCACCATCGTTGGTGGGACACTTTTGCTGGTCGTGAATGCTATCGAGGTGACTGGCTATATGGCGGCGCTCTCCAGCAATCCACTCGATTCCGGGTTTATTGCTCTTGACTTTATACACTCAGCGCAACATCTCTATTATATCCTCGCGGCACCATCCGTGTTTGGCCCGTTGGGATTTGTGATTATAGAGACGCATGTGCTGCCACGTATCTTCAGCTATACATCTTTTTTGCTTGCCCTGCTCTTTGCTCTGGCAGGCATCTATAGTCTGACTCTCGTGGTGCTATCTGCACCGTTGTTAATTTTTGCAAGTGTGCAGATCATCTGGTGGCTTGCGGCAGCGGTTGTCGTCGTGCTGCCGGCTCAACGCGCGCGTGCTCATTCCTGGGACAAAAAGTTTTGAGGCGGCAAAGCTGATTTTTCTAGAGAGTTCCAGGGTAGGTCTTTGACATTCATTTTTTATCGATGAGCAGAGTAATATTGTCTGTGGCGCTGTACAGATACTGGGCAGTGTAGGTATACATAACGCGCTTGCTTTGATTGGCGTAGGGATGTTTGAAAGTGCTGCATTTTTTTGACACCTTATTTGACACCTTATCGATTATATAGGCATGTACTTTGCTAGACTGATATGGATGAGCTTGTAGGCCATGTGAGCTTGAGAAGGGGTGAAATGAATCGTCTGAGGTGAGTTTTACGTGGGTGGAATAAGAATTCGCCACCATGTGTTATAATGGGAGTATGACATCAGAAAGAATTGTATCGCTTCTGTGAGAAATGGTTTCTTCGAGCGTCAATGC
>JACDAE010000618.1 GCA_013695595.1 Ktedonobacteraceae bacterium
ACCATACACAGCAACGTCATGTGCGCCATATGAAGGGCGGCGGCCCTGGCATGGTCATCTATGAGCGGGAACGGACGCTCTATGCTGAACCGGATGCCGCGTTACCCTTATTGGCAAAATAAATTGCTCGCTTGCAAAGATAGAGTGACCTAACGTGTTTTGGTGCCAAAGAAAGCTGGTATATGGATCAGGAGCAGTATTGGTAAAGCGATATCTGCTATAAGGCTGTATATGAGGGTAGTTGTACTGTAGTGGGCAATAGTGAATGTGTAGGCGAGGTTTGCAAGCATAGGAACCCAGCAAGCCCACCATGCCCAGCGAGCGCGGTGCCGAAACGGGATTGCGACAATAATGAGAAAGAGCAGTCCGAAGACCATCTCATGAAAAGCGTAGATTACCTCAAGCGAAGTAACATAGTGTGTGATGGTGGGCGCTGTATGTTGTGCACTCGCCCATGTCACTCCTGCAATCGCGTGAAATGCCTCAAGATGATCTGAAGGAAGGCCGCTTCTGGCATCGGCCAGCAGGTCAGAGATGGATGCAAAGAGAAATAGAGCTCCAAGGAGCAAAAGGAGTATCCAGGCCACCTGAAGAGCGCGGTTTTGTGCTGGTGCATGTTGAGCGCTATCTTCCGATATGCTCACATCTGAGTGGTGATTCATGATGATACCTTTCGCGAAATAGGATGATTTGTCCTCTCTCCTCTTACTGAGAGAATTACCTGTAAGTATACTATTTTGCAGGTTATTTGACACCTGTTTAGAAGTGCGGTTGTCCCCTGTCACACGTCTTGTTTCAACGTATTTCTTCTGATGAGGGGTGAACTATGAACAATTCAGACCATATGCATGAGTTGTTACACGTGTTGTAGATACTCGTTGAATAGGTAGTATTGATGGAGAGCGATTGTGAACTGGGGTAGGGGCGGGTGCTTGCCACCGCCCGGTTCCCACAAATGATCGTGTATCGGCCCCACGGGCGGTGGCAAGCACACGCCCCTACCCCAGTTCACAATCGTTATTTTTTAAAAAAGGCCCAGGAAGGGAATACTCGCATGGCCTATCAGGCTGGACAGAAGCTGGGAAATTATCAATTGGAGCGTTTTCTGGGGCATGGTGGTTTTGCTGAGGTTTATTTAGGGAAGCATATTTATCTTAATACGTATGCCGCTATCAAAGTTTTACAAAGGCAATCAAGCGACGAGGCGCTCGAAAAATTTCTGCAAGAAGCAAGAATTATTGCGGGCCTGAAGCATCCCCATATTGTTGGTGTGCTCGATTTTGGGATCGAGGAGCAGCGTCCATTTCTTGTGATGGCCTATGTGCCGCATGGAACCCTGAGGCGACGTTATGGCAGAGGGAAAGCACTCTCGCCGGTCATTATTTTACCCCATGTCCAGCAGATTGCAGGTGCATTACAGTATGCACATGAGCGCAAGATCATTCATCGCGACGTAAAGCCAGAGAACATGCTTCTGGATGGAAGCAATGCAGTGCAGTTGAGTGATTTTGGCCTGGCGTTGAGGGAGCGTAGCACCTACCATAGCGTTCATTCCAGTGATAGTGCGGGCACCACCGTCTATATGTCTCCTGAGCAACTAAAGGGGAAGCCCTCTACCGCAAGTGACCAATATGCATTGGGTGTTGTCATGTATGAGTGGCTGTGTGGATGCTTGCCATTTGACGGCCCTGACATCAGCATTGTGGTACAGCATTTGCATGAGCCACCGGTGCCTTTACGTGAGCATATACCCACCCTTTCTCCGGAAATAGAAGCGGTTGTTTTAAAGGCGTTAGAGAAAGATCCGAAGCAGCGTTTTGCCAATATGCAAGAACTGGCAGCCGCCTTTACAGAGGCATGTAAGGGTATACCTGTGCCAGAAAATGCTGTGTCGCTTCTAGATGCCGTACAACAGAGGGACGCTTTGTTATCTGTTGAACAGGCAGAGTCGTGGGTAGATGTGGCAAGCGGTGAATCAATAAAGGTATTGCCAGACTCTGACATAGGTGAAATTCCTCTGGGTATACTGCCCGAAAGAGCGTGGCCCTCTCATTATTCATCTTTGCAAGCTCCATCGCTCTCTGCTTCCTTAAATATGTCATCTCAAGATATGAGGGCTCAGACAGTAGAGTCGAATGATGTAGCCGATGTTTCGACTATCGCAGCACCAAATGGAACGCGTATATCCAGAAGAACAGCAGTGCTTGGGCTGGTGGGAATAAGCGTGCTTCTGGGTGGTGTGGGCATCTGGCGCGCAAGCTCTAGTGGAATAGAAGCTCTTCCTCAGAATGCACAGGTTATGCAAAAAAGTTCTGACGCAGCAACTTCTGTTGCCACATCTCAGCGTCGGACACCGGGGAACACTGGCAATAGCAGCACGCCTGGTACGGGAGGGACAAACCCGGCAGCAGGAAGTGGAACGGCGACTGGGACAACGAATCCAGTAACAACTGGAAAGGGGAGGTCGCCAGGAACCTCCCCACCTTCTACGCCATCATCATCCAGTGGTAATCCAGCGGCGACCAGCACGCCGGGTAGTTCTTCTGGAGGGACGCCGGTGGCTACAAGCACCGCAACTATGGTGCTGACCGTTCAGATCAATGTGCCATCTTCTATCACGCAAAACTCCAATGTGCCTATATCGGTGATGACGAATAGCGGAAATGTGCCTTTTACTGTGACTGCCGAATTTTACTATGTAGATAAAAATGGGCAGGCCCAGAATGACAGGCATGCAAATATAAGTGGGAATACGACAGATAGCAATGGAAATGCAACTTTAAATTGGCAATGCTGGCATATCCCTCCTGGTCAGTTGAAAAAAATGACAGATCCTCGGACCGTATTTCAAGCGATTGCTACTGATGGAAGCGGGAAATCAGTGTACTCGCAGACTGCCACAGCACAGGTGGTGTAATTCATTTAGCGTTCGCGTGACGAACCGATGCCCATCTCCTCGCGATATTTTGTCACGGTACGCCGAGCCATAGGGATGCCGCGACTGCTCAGCAAGCGTGCCAGTTCATCATCGCTCAGGCGGTGGCGCGGTGTTTCGGAGTGAATGAGTTCACGCAGAATATCTTTCACGCCCAGGGAGCTATCGAAGAAATCGGAGAAAGGGATCAGTCGCCCGTTGGGGAGCATCGCGTATTTGTTGGCGGTGGCGCGGCTGACGGTCCCTTCGTCCAGGTTGAGGCGTGTAGCAACCTCGGCCCGTGTAAGTGGGCGCAGGTAGCGTATGCCCTTCTCCAGAAATTCGTGTTGATAATCCACGACCAGTTCAGCGACGCGCCGCAGGGTACGCCAGCGGCGTTGAATGCATTCGACGAAGAAGCGTGCGCGATCATTATTCTGGTGCAGGTAACGGTGCATCTCACCGCTAGTTGGTGGTGGGGTAGTATCTCCATTTGCACTGTGGGAACGCGTAGAGCCGCGGAATTTATAGCGTTTTTCCTCGATTAGCTCAATCTCAAAGCCCATTTCGCCTTTACGAATAAGCACATCAGGTCGTATATAGGTTGTGCCATTGGAGAGCGATTGCGAGCCACTGGTATCCTGATAGGCGAGTGCTGGGAAGGGATGAAGCATGCTGCGAATATACTGGTATGCCTGCCGTATTTCCTGTTCGGGCAACTTGAGTTGACGTGCGATTTCGTGGAACTGACTGCGTCCCAGTTGATCAAGGTAGCGGTCGATCAAGACTGCGGCCAGGGGATGTGGGGTGCTTTGTTCGCTGAGCGCCTGGAGCTGAATGAGAAGACATTCGCGTGGATTGCGAGCTCCGATGCCCAGGGGCTCCAGTGTATGTAACTGGCTCAGCACGTATTCAACACGCTCATGTGGAACCGCAAGGTGTTCGGCGATCTGCTGGGTGCTGATCTCCAGATAGCCACGCTCACTCAGGTTGCCGACCAGTTGTTCTGCGATCAGGGCGTCATCGGGCGAGATGAGGGTTTCCAGATGTTGCAAAAGCATCTCGCTTAATGGTTCGTGCGTTGGAATGCGAGCCATCGGATCATAGGCATCGTCACCATCGATCTCCACGAAGCCATAATTATCCATGTCATAGGGTGCCTGCGGCTGAGAAGACCAGAAGTCGTTATTTTGTTCGTAGAGGGGAGATGGGTCATGCTCAGGGGCAAGCGGCTGTGAGAAGTGCTCCTGCGGAGCGAAGTAGCCGCAAGCGGTACATACGTTACTATAGATGCGGTTGCCACAGAAAAGGCAGATGCGCTGCTCTACTATGTCAAGTGAAGGATTCTCCATCTGTTCTTGATTAATGGCATGTTCCAGTTCATCTGCGGATAGATGTAAAATAGTGCTTGACGTGATCAATCTTGCGCTAACGCGCAGAGTTTGTTCAGGTCTTGGAGTTGGTTCTAATCTCATGCATCAATCCTCCCTTCACCTCTATCGTCCATGTTACCTCAGAGAGCGTCTGAAATCAACCTATCTTTTATCTTGCTACAATGATGTGGTATTAAATCCAGCCTCGGTTTTCCAGAGCGACGCGAGCGGCTTCTTGCTCGGCGGTTTGTTTGTTGCGCCCCTGTCCTTGTCCGGCGATCTGGTCTCCCAGCATGACTTCAACGGTAAATTCGCGATTATGCGATGGACCTTCCTGACTGAGCAGGCGATAAGAAGGTGTGATGCCATCGTGAGCCTGAGCCAGTTCTTGAAAGAGAGATTTATTATCTTTAAAGAGCCGTTTGCTAATAATTGTTTGTGCGAGAGGTGTCAGGCGTGGGAGTAGAAAGGCCTGGACGGCCATCAGTCCCTGATCAAGGTAGATTGCCCCCAGTATGGCTTCGAAGGCGGAGGCCAGCACACGTTGGCCTCCACCGCTGTTCTGCTCTCCTTTCCCCATCAGGAGAAAGTTCCATAAGTTGATCTCGCGTGCAAAGGCTGCCAGGGTTTCGGTGCGAACGAGAACGGCGCGAGCGTCGGTCAGTTCGCCTTCGGCCAGATCAGGGAAGGTCCGATAGAGGAACTCCGCGCTCACCAGGGCGAGGATAGAATCGCCCAGGAACTCCAGGCGCTCGTTGGAGGTCTGGCCTTCGCCGGCTGTTTCATAGATATAGGAACGATGTGTCAGAGCAAGTGTCAGAAGTTGGGGGTTCTGGAAGTGTATGCCCAGGATTGTTTCTAATTGTTCGTACATTAATATACCTCTAACCGCACATGGGCCTCGTCTGCGACTTTTTCTGTAACCTCACCGATCTGCCAGAATGTGACATCTGGTGTCAATGCCTGTAGTGAAGGCCAGAGCGCGGGATCGATGGCGGCAAATAATCCGCCCGACGTCTGTGGGTCCCAGAGGATCTCGCGCTCAATGGTACTGAGTTGCTTCGTAATGTTGACGTGTGGCGTGAGGTATGTTTCGTTGCGCCGTGCTCCACCAGTGGTACAGCTCTCTTCTATATAATGGAGAACGCCTGGTAGCAATGGAAGGTGTGCAAAATTGAAGCGCATGCTCGTTTTGCTTTGGGCCGCCATTTCCCAGGAATGACCAAGGATACCAAAACCAGTGATATCAGTGACGGCATGGACGGCGGGACCGGCTTGCACCAGGATCTCACTTGCGCGGCGGTTCAGGCGTTGCATTGAGCGTAGTGCGGCCTGAAAATCATCATCTGTGACCGTTTCCTGTTTATGTGCAGTCGTGATGACGCCTGTACCCAGTGGTTTGCTCAGGATCAGAAGGTCGCCGGGTTGAGCGCCACCTTTGGTAAGGATATGTTCAGGGTGGACGATGCCAGTGACTGATAGACCATATTTGGGTTCAGTATCGATCACCGTATGACCGCCCGCGACGGCACCGCCCGCCTGAGCAACGATATCGCGTCCACCGCGCAAAATCTCACTGAGGATCTCGGTATCCAGGTCTGCGGGCCAGGCCACAAGATTAATGGCCATAAGCACCTGCCCGCCCATAGCATAAACATCGCTGACAGCATTGGCGGCGGCGATGGTGCCAAAGGTATAGGGATCATCGACTACGGGTGGAAAGAAGTCCGCGGTGCTGATAATTGCCTGTTGCTCGTTGACGCGATACACAGCGGCATCATCGATATTTTGTAGCCCGACCAATAAATCGGGCAAAGCGATCTGGCCTGTCAGTGGACGCAGAACCTGTGTGAGAGTCCCAGGTCCCATCTTCGCGGCGCATCCGGCGCAACTGGCAAGCGAGGTGAGACGAATCTTGGAATTTGTTGTCATAAAAAACGATCCTTGGTAAATGCCTGATTCCGTAATTGCACGTACAGCCGACATTGTAACGCGTTTTTCGTTGGACTGCAACGGGTATTTTTCTCCTTGCTTCTTTTGTACTATTTATTTGATATAGTATATCCAAAGTAATGAATGTGATGTAGAATACTAGAAGCAGGTGTTGTGTAAGTATATTTATGTCACGTAGGCTGTTGCGATAGAAGGGAATAGTCATATATGAATTCCAATCCAATTGATGTAATACGAGCTACTTTCGAGCAAAGGAGACGAGAAGGAAGCGCCAGAATCCTCCCATTTCTTAGCTTTCTTTTGACTCATCTCGCTCTCACTGCCTTTCTGATTTCTAGCTTTCTTGTACACGATTTCAGTGTCAAAATTTTTGTTGCGGCATTAGGGGTTCTGCTCAATGCTTCTGAGTGGATCTACACCATACTTATTAGCAATCGTTGGAGGAGAGATATCGTAGGGCGCTTACTTGCCGAGGCGGATGCTCAGCGATCTCTGGAAGCTGCCCAGCGTGTGACGTATGAAGCTCGTATAGATCAGGAAAGGCAACGCTGGCAGGGGGAGATAACACGAAGGCGTTGGCAACGTCAGGTGAGGCAGCAAGGATTTCAGTGAGATGCTAGACGATCTGAACGAGATATGTTAGTCTAGGTGGGATGGATTTGAGGAAGACAGGCAATCGCGAGTCGTGAGATTCGAGGAAAGTCCGGACTCCACAGAGCAGAATGCTGGCTAACGGCCAGTGAGGGTGACCTTAAGGAAAGTGCAACAGAAACAATACCGCCGGGTTGGCCAGATATGCAGGCCCCGGTAAGGGCGAAATGGTGAGGTAAGAGCTCACCAGCAGGCGGGCGACCGTCTGGCTGGGTAAACCCCATTTGGAGCAAGACCAAATAGAGGGAAGAGTCTGCCGGTTCTGCTGGTAGACTGACGGGCTGCTCGTCCGTTAACCTTCGGGTTGGTTGCTTGAGACGTTGGGTAACTGGCGTCCTAGATAGATGATTGCCGCCTGGAGTCGCGAGAGAGGCTCCGGGTACAGAATTCGGCTTACGGCTTGCTCAACTCCATCACACGCAATAAGAAAGCTCAGGGAAAAATCCCTGAGCCTTCTTTCTCTATATTGAGCAAACGTGACGAGCGAAAAAGTGGAGAGAAGCCTTCTAGCGGCTCATGCGGTCATGATCGATAAGCCAGCGAATGAAATCGAGGCGGCGACTCTCTTCAACCATTTCACGGTATTCGCCCTGTTCCGTCATGTGATCTTTCATATGTATAAGACGTTCGGCTTCGCTTTCAGAGAAACCGGATGTCAGTAGACTCTGCAAGTCAGTGCCACCATTTGTTGTAGATGGATGTTCGGTCATTGTAGTAAAACCCCCCTTAACGAAAACGAAAAAGAATCGACTACAGGTGTAAGCACATTGAGACCTTGATTGGTCTACTTAATTGAATATACGTCAGAACTCCTTCACTGGATACAACAAATTCCATATTACGAAAAACTGCTAGCTGTGGACGATGGTCATCCAGGATGCTTGCAAAGCGATTTCACAGCAATGAGAGAGGGCTTTGAGCGGTTGGGAAAGTATAAGTGGGCACGATAAAGATGTACTATGCGGTTAGTATTGGCTTCCCATCAGGGGGTGCCGGGGAGGACGACCTCTGACTGTATAATAGCACAAATTTACTATTTCGTCCACTTTGTAATATTTTCCTGGTGGCCCTGGAGGATACGGCCAACCTGGAGCAGGCGGAGGGCGCGATCAGTCGCGTCACTCACAAGTTCGGCGGCATGTTCCATTGCATAAGCCAGCGTCAGGGGCCGATGAGGGAGAGCTATCACAGCATCGATCCCCAGTTCGTAGATTGATTGGTAGTTTGTGCCCAGGCTGCCAGCGAGCGCCAGTACTGGCACCTGGTAGCGTCTGGCCAGGCTAGCAACGGCCCCAACACTCTTCCCATAAGCCGTCTGCTCGTCGATCTGCCCTTCGGCGGTAATCACGAGATCCGCCGTACGTATATGGTCTTCGAGATGAACGGCTTCCAGCACAATCTGGGCGCCTGGACGTAGTTCGGCATGCAGGAATGTGAGCAGACCAGCCCCCATTCCCCCTGCCGCGCCCGCGCCGGCAATATCTTTGATGGTCTGATGCAGGTCCTGTTCGATAATGTGTGCATAGTGCGCCAGGGCTGCATCCAGCGCTACCACCATATCCGCCGTTGCTCCTTTTTGGGGACCATAGATTGCTGAGGCACCTGTGGGGCCACAAAGAGGATTTGTGACATCGCATGCCACTTCAACTGTGCATGTCTGCAAGCGCGCATCGAGTGTATCGGGAATGATGTGGGCAAGGGTAGAAAGTGCGGCCCCACCTCGTGCAATCTCGTTTCCTTCAGTTGTGATAAGATGCGCACCCAGTGCCTGTGCCATACCAGCACCACCATCATTGGTTGCGCTACCACCGATGCCGATGAGTAAGCGTGTACAACGCTCTTCTAATGCCGCCAGAATTAACGCGCCGACACCATACGTGGTTGTGATGAGAGGATTACGGAGTTCGGGAGGCACCAATGGTAAGCCGGCACAGGCCGCCATCTCGATCGCTGCGGTCTGGCCGTCGCCCAATAGACCAAAGATTGCCGTGACGGGTTCACCAAGGGGACCGGTCACCTCACGCTGTACATATCTGCCTCTCGTTGCATCTACGAGAGCCTGAACGGTTCCTTCACCACCATCGGCGATCGGGACAATAGTAATTTCGGCAGAGGGATAGACTCTGCGGACGCCGTGAGCAATAGCCTGACCAGCTTCTGCCGCGGTGAGGCTCCCTTTGAGGGATTGTGGGGCAATGACGATACGCATGGGTAGGCAACCTTTCAGATGAAATCCAACCATCCTTGGCGTGCTGTTATTATAACACTCCATTTGTTTGTGTAGTCTAGAATGGACCTTGTGTTGGATTCAGATGTGATCGTCTCCCGACCCAGGGGAGCGGTTTTACCCATAAGTCATGGCCCATTGTCCATATTTTATGACAAAAGCAGAAAAAATTGCCAAAGCACTATTCTTCATGATAAAATAGCGTGCAGTTAAAATCGGGATTCTTTAGCTGCACGCATCTCGTCCATCGGTCAACTTTGCATAGTATTACATCTCTAAACGTTAAGAGCAAGACGTTTTCAGACGCTGAAGTCTCAAGATGAGAAGGAGGCGAGGACTTTGCGTTATTCAAATGATTTTTTACGTCTTATACTAAATCTGTCGTATGCTGTACGCACGATCATTGTTGCATCAGCAGTGATGTTATGTTTGATTCTGTATATGTATCATCATGATACGTATTATAGCGCCAGCTTTTTTATTATTCCTATCGCGCTGGTTTCATGGTTATTTCCCCGCCGAGAGTTTTTCATTTATATAGGTGTTATCAGCCTGATTGTTGTCATTTATAATATTGCTATCAGTAATAGCCTGGTTGGCTGGTTGTCTATCTCTACGACCTCTTCGCTGGTGACGGCAATTTCATTGTTTGTAGAAGGATTATTGATAGGTTCATTACGAGAGCAGGTGCTGCTTTCAGATGAGGCCAGTCATCACGTCGCGGATTTGCTGAAACAGCAGCAACAATTAAGTCAGATTCGGGATCAATTTATTCTGAATGTCAACCATGAGTTGAGAACACCACTCACAGCGGTCTATGGGTATCTCGAATTGTTGCTGGAATATAGTGGGAAGCTTGACAGTGCAACGCAGGCCACCTTTCTCAAAAACGCTATGTATAGCTGCGAAGAGTTGCAATTATTGGTAAGCAATGTCCTCGATACGATCCAGGTTGGCAATGATAAAGACGCGATCTATTTAGAAGATCTTCCGGTGGTTGACGTTATATATGAAGTGGTTGAGCATTTTGATCCGCGTAATCAGCGTGAATATCCAGTGGAGATACATGTTCCTCCACATCTGATCGTGCGTGCGAATGGCCAATATTTCCGTCAAGTATTGCGTAATCTGCTCTCCAACGCGTTTAAATATGTGCCATCCGACACGCTTGTTAGCATTGAGGCATCTCTCTATGGAGATGTTGTGCAGGCCAATCATCCCTCGCCAGAGGTATGTATTAGCGTCAAAGATGTGGGACCGGGCATTCCCCCTGAAGATATTCCACGCCTGTTTGGTCAATTTGTACGCTTGAAGCGCGACGTATCGGGAAATGTGCGTGGTACCGGCCTGGGCCTCTATGTAAGTAAGCAACTGGTGGAAGCGATGGGGGGACGCATCTGGGTGGAGAGCACTGGTATTGATGGGGAAGGAAGTTGTTTCCGTTTTACTTTGCCATGCGTAATAAGGACAAAAGTGAAGGCTAAAACAATCAACAGAGCCCCAGAGATCCTCCCCCTGCCAAAATCAGAGAGCCAACCGCAATCACAGGATGTGCGCTAAGGGTAAGCATACATACCTCCTATTGAGTTTCTACGGTATAATATTTGCATATTAAAAAAGTGCTAAACAACAACTTATTTGCAAAGTATTGAGTTGCAAAAGGATCATACCATCCTTATGTCGCCCTTCAATACTATGGAGTCTCTTTTTATGTTGGACGGTCTCTCGTTCGCGTGGGCATGGCATCCAGGCACACTTGCTCTCTTGTTGATTTTAAGCCTGCTCTATCTGCTCGGTGTGCGTCGTGTGAGGGTGCGTTATCCGCAAGATACATCGCTGCGCGTTTCCCATATCGTAGCTTTTTTCCTGGGTATTTTGCTTGCGGCAATTATGCTCTTAACGCCGATAGATATAATCGGGCGCACACAGTTGTTTTCGGTCCATATGGCTCAGATAGTTACCCTGACGACCTTCTGTACCCCTTTGCTCCTTTATGGGTGTCCAGAGGTACTCTTACGACCACTGACCCTTCTGCCCGTTGTACGCGAGATTGTAGGGGCATTGACGCTTCCCTTAGTGGCGTCTATCTTCTTCAACATAGCGTTTTTGTTCTGGCACATCCCACGTTTCTATGCCAGCGCGCAAAGTAATGCGACGCTTTATCAAGTTGAGATGCTCAGTATTTTTCTGACTTCATTGCTCAATTGGGGACCTTTGATCGGTGCGCAGCGAGAGCAGCATCATATGAGCTATCCCATAAAGATGCTGTATGCTTTTTTTGACGGCCAGCCAGTCGACATTTTTGCGTTTGTATTGGTTTTCACAGGCGTCGCATTGTATACGCATTACGTTATTCCGCCTCAATTAAACATGACACCGTTTGCCGATCAAACGGTTGCCGGTGCGCTGTTACTTATTCCAGGGCTGGTTGATCTGGTGGTGATGACGCCCCTTTTCTTCCGCTGGCTCAACCAGATTGAGGACCAGACAAGGCTTACCGATCAACGTCGCCAGGAAACTGCAGATGAGGAAGAGTATGAAGATGAGGAAGACATGCAGGATCAGTACGAGAATGATACGGTGCGGAGGCACCTGCAAGGTTAAGCGTGCCTCCTTATGAGATGCTAGTGCCAGGCACAGCGTCGTCGAAGAGCTTCTTTCAGACGTTTTTCATAGACCTTGCGTGATATTTCTGTGACGCCTAATGTGATCAGGTGAGGTGTCGTAAATTGTGTATCGTGCAGCACATAGCCGCGTGTCTGCAAATGCTCAACGAGAGCGACCAGGCAGACCTTAGAGGCGTCGGTGGCGTGTGAGAACATGCTTTCACCCATAAAAGCAGCTCCAAGCGCAACGCCATATAATCCACCTACCAGGTGACCATCCTTCCATGCTTCAACGCTATGGGCCACATCAGCAAGATGGAGATAGGTGTATGTTTTAATAAATTCCTCGTTAATCCACGTTTCTGCCCGGTTGGCACAACTACGCATCACATGCTCAAAGGCTGTATCTATACGTATTTCGTACGTCCCTTTGCGGATTGTTGCCCGCAGTGAGCGCGAGATGTGCAGATTGGAGTGTTCCAGGATCGCACGTGGATCGGGTGCATACCAACGAATCTGGCCCCGTTCATCTGCCATAGGGAAGATGCCCTGGGTGTAAGCGTTAATGAGAAGCGCTGGTTCGAGCGGCTCAGGCGTTTTTCTGTACATACTCTTCACACAAAAAATGGTTGATATCGAAAAATAGAAATAGACACGTTGCAATTTTATCATAGGATGGCGCGAAGAGAAATGGGAGTATTCACATATGTGGGATAATGATACAATCTGTGCTGGCAGAAGGCTGATCGTTTGCACAACTCCTATCGCTATGACGTTTTTAGGATATTGCATAAAATGGAGGTTTCGCATGTATCAAAATCCGCAGGGTCCGGGTCCACAGGGGCCGGGGATGCAAGGAGGGCCACAGGGTCCAAATATTCATAACTTTGTAACGACCGGGTTTGAGATCAACGGGTATCGCATTGTGAGAAACTTCGGCCTGGTGCGTGGTATTATCGTACGTTCACGTAGCGTTGTCGGCAATATCGGAGCAGGTTTTCAGCAGATCTTCGGGGGCAACATTACAATTTATACTGAATTATGTGAGCAGGCGAGAAATGAAGCGTATGAATTGATGATTCAGCATGCGCAGCAGATGGGTGCCAATGCGATCATCGGTGTGCGTTATGATGCAACCGAGATTACCCAGGGAGTCAGCGAAGTGCTGTGTTATGGTACAGCGGTCACCGTTGCCGTTATGGATCAATAAAAAAGGATTTTCGTCCAATCGCATCAAAATGGGTAGGGGCGTCACCTTGCGTGCGCCCCTACCCATTTTGATGGGCCAGATTATGCGCCCTCTTGAGATTGCTTAGCCAGAGCTTTCACCCATTGGTAATTGCCTTCAACGTTCTCGCCATTGAGAAGCAGCATCGACATGTATAGCCAGCAGATCGCGTTGGGGACAGTCAGGTAATCCTTGCCAGCCAGTTCTTCGGCTGCATGACACATGCGCTGATAGTGTTCTGCATCGTGGAGCAGGTGGTGGAGATGCTCCGCGACACCGGTCGTATGTCCAACATCAACCAGGTAGCCATTGACCGTATCCTCGATCTGAAGAGGAATGCCGCCCGTTCGATAGGCGATTACTGGTTTGCCCTTCATCAAAGCCTCTGTGACTTTGACTTCAAAGCCTTCTTTCGTTGAGAGTTGCAGGACGACGGCGCTCCTTCTCAGCAGGGTATTCAGGAGTTGGTCGATATGTGGGAGCCGCATAACCTTTACATCATCGATAAAGGGCAGGAACTCCGGTGAATGCAGGATCGTCATGATCTGGTTATAAATGGGAACGCCATCTGGATCGTCAATAGAGCCGTTGCCGGTGATGACGAGCTGTGGAATAGCTTCCCGGTGCTCTTCAAGGATAGCGCGTAGTTTTTTATACGCATCAAGGACATCAGGAATCCCCTTAGAAGGGTCGAAGCGAGCGACCTGAATAATATAGGGTCGTGTTTCGTCCAGAGGTTTCTGCTGTTCGTTGATGAGCATTCTATTGAACAATTGCAGGTAGTAGTCCATCTGCTCCTCTGTGAGGGGTTTATTCAAGCCATCAAGAGGATCGGTGGTTGCGGGCATATAGAATATTTTATCGGCGGGCACATCATCAGGAATAAACATCTCCATCGGGTGGCTAATGAAGCAATCGGCCTCTTTCGCGTTATTCCAGATGAAGCTCCATGTCGTGCGTTGTGGGGTGCCTTTCTGATTAGCGAGGCTGGCCACAATCTGGATATGTGAGCGGTAGAGGATCTTCGTGTCTGGATTGATGCGGCGAATATGCGGGATCAGGCCGGCAGGTTGTGGATCATCGATTACAATCACGTCAGCCTGTTGAAAAATGTCAGTGAAGGCGAGCGCGTTTTCAGCGATCCAGGAGTCATAGAGAGCCATATCGCTTGCATTAAGTTCTGTACCTTCAGGGGCAACCGCTTGCAGCACGTTATGAAATTTAGCTTTCGTAATGTCGAATACTTCTTGTTTGGGGTGGAGGACATACCAATGCGCGTCGACATTGTAGAGATGTAGCAGGCGAATGAGGGCATGGCGCATCAACGCTACACCGCCACCTTGAGGAGTTGCATTGATGAAGACCAGGCGTTTGCCTTGGAAATCGCGTACCAGGCGTGTGAGCAGCTCAACATCCTCTGGAACGGCTATTTTTTCGTAGTCTGCGCGTGTGACAAGGTCCGCCACCTCGACTTCATTTGTCTCGCTTAGTTTGGTATAGACGATATGATCTTTGTTAAAATTGGCGGCGATCATGCGAGCCATCTCTTCAGGATCTGGCCGATAATCGGGGTCCTGCTTACTTATAACATAGGGAACAATATCTTCTTGTAGCCACAACTTTGAGGCAGCATCTTTAGAGGCATCTTCTGCATTGAGGGAGGCCGCAATGAACTTTACGTGACGAAGATGAGCTGCACTATGGAGCCAGTTGGCGAGTTCTGTTTCTTCGTCATGTGTCAGGATTGACTGTGTATGGGTAGCTGTGTTATCGCCAAGCAACTCAGCAATCTGGAGAGCACCTGCCTCTTCCCGAATAGAGAGGTAGGAAGCAGAAGGTATTGTTCGTGCCTGTTCAGTATCATCTACTGATGTGTTATCAACAGGCAGAACGGTTATTTTGTCTACCTGTATATTTGTAGAAGTAGACCTGGGTAATACGAACGTTGAAAAGAGGCCTGTGCGGCCTGCCATTGTCGCGTTAGCGAATAAACGGGAAGGGAAGCCACGAAGAAACCTGGATAGCATTGCCACCTTTGAGGTAAGGATGTGCTGTGGATGGCGAATGTGGGCTGTATCCTGCTTCTTTTCATTCATTGAATCAACTCCTGTTCTGATCAACAGCGACCAGAAATGAACCATGTGGAAAGGTCAATAATAAAATTGGGGTGCAGGCGTCAAATGCCTTTCCCCGTTGTGTGTTGCGACCTCGCAATACAGTTATTATATAGGACACGTCACAATGTTGTTATAATTACACTATACGACACATAGCTATTCGCTATGGAAGCATAGCTGTGAAGACCCCCTTTCTCTAGAATGAGTGTTATTTTACACCTTTCACCTGCCTGATAACAAGCGTTCCTAATACTAAATAGACGATTGTTAGCATAAATAATGACGTATAGCCAAAGTGGTTGGGCATGCTGCGTAGCAGTTGCAGAATGATCCCCCCGATGGTGATACCGATTACCTGTGGCAGGATGCCCATAGCGGACCAGATGCCCATAAATTTGCCTGCCTCATCGGTTGGTGGCAGGGCATCGGTGGTCAATGCCCAGTCCACACTTGTATAGGCACCATAGCCGATACCGAAGAAGGCACCGGCGATAAATGCCGCGTATTGATTCTGGAACAGAATGAATATGCAGCAGACGAGTGTCATCATAATGCCAGAGAGGTAGACCAGCCTTTTGCGTCCCCAGTGATCAGAGGCCCATCCAGCAAGAAGAGAGGTGGGCAGGGCAATCAGGAGGAGCGCGGGTTGAAAAAGCGCGCCATTAAAAAATTCGCCAGAAAACGGCGAATGGAAGAAGATGACTTTAACACCTGGGCCACCCAGCACATCATCGAAATAGTATTGCAGGAAATAATAGACGCTCCAGATGCCCATCATAATCAGGAAGCGTGCTAGTAAAACCCAGGAAAGATTAGGGTAGGTCGATGGTTTAAAAAAGAATTTGCGCAGAAACGGGCGCAGTTGGAACGCAATGTGTTTTTCTGGTGGTAGTGGAGTTTCCTTAACGGTTAGCACGGTATAAACGACAAAAATGGTCTGTACGAGAGCGACGAGGAGAAATATCTGGACGATCTCATGCCGATAGAGCGGCAAAGAATCATTCTTGTTCACAATAAGACCTGCGACGATTGAACCTGTTGCGGTACCAAGGAGATTAAAGAGTCCATTGAAGCCAGAGGAGAGACCGCGCTGGTTCTGCGGGACGTTATCCGCAATAATTGCGCTCCAGGGTGAGTTTGCCAGATTGTTGCTAAATTGGAGCAGGAGAAAGAGCACGGCGAAGACAAGCAAAAGGACGCTATTGGGGAACCACGAGGGGGAGAAGGCGAAAATGACGAGCACAATAACATTGAGAACGGTCCCGATAATCATAAAAGGGCGGCGGCGACCCAGACGAAACGTAGCGTAGTCGGAGATCGCACCAATAAGTGGATTGACGAAGACGGCGATCAATGTGCCCCCGATAACGACCAGTGCCAGATTAATACTTTTGTTGGCCGGGTCCAAAAACTTCGCAACCATGCTCGGAATGACGACGGCCAGCAGAGACTGCCAGTGAAATTGATTGGCAAACCAGAACACATTCAGGTTGACCTGATCGCGTAGTGAAAGAGGTCGTGTGGTAGTGTCGATAGCTTCATTGATATCATCTGGTTTATCAGTAATCTCCATTGACGTACCTTCCTCCGCGTTGAGTCCTGGTGCACTTTTTCTCTTGAGAATGCTTGTGCTAATTATAATGGGGAGGTGGTATGAATGCAAGCGAAATGAAGGGGAATTTGGGGCTGTTTTGGGAAGCCAATAGGTAAGGGCGTGTCCTTGCGACCGCCCGCTTGCTAGGGAAAGATGTTCATCGGGAAGCGGG
>JACDAE010000640.1 GCA_013695595.1 Ktedonobacteraceae bacterium
TCAACGCAATCAGCCCGTGCTTGTCACTTCAGTTGCAAGCGAACAGGAAGCGCAGCCCGTTGAAGCAATGGCCACCCCTGAGCCAGAACCAATCTCGCTCGTTGATGCGCCTTCAACTCCTAAACGCCGCGTGGCTGGCTTCTTCTCCACTGTGGGAAAAGAAGATACCGCAACACCCACAAAAGAAGACGATATTGTAAAAGCACGCCTCACACGAGCCACACATGGAAAAACGGCAACAGGCAAAGCAACCCCTAAAGAGACTCCAGCCATAGAGAAAAAACCAGCGGTCAGCAAAGCTGCAACGCCGACACGCTCCGGCCAACCACAGAAAAAGCCTGGCCTGTTCAAGCCACGTTATATCTTTGGTATGATCGTCTACCTGGTTGCCGCAGATTTCCTTGGTAACTTCGAGAAAAACATTCTGACCAGCATGGGTGCGGAGCGAACTCTCACAAAATTCAATCTGTTCAGTCTACCAATTACCGTTAGCTCCTCTGGTCTCCTATTCATTGTTTCGCTCATCATCATCCTGGTTATTCTGGTACGCCTGGACTTCCTACCAACCAACTTGAATGCTATGGCAGGGAATCAGTCCGCACGCAGAGGCACAACGACCAGAAATACAACATCCCGCGATGCTGGTGGAGACGGTCCTCGACCACAACCACCAACCATGAAGCAGGGAGTGCAGGGTGACCATGATGATCTTTACCGGTCATACCGCACCAACCAGCGCCGCGAAAAGAAACGCTAGGTTCAGTACCTACATTAGCCGTCTCACATTCACTTCAGCTTCGTGAAGATTCTGGGCAACGACTATCTGGGGGTCATCTGGTGTCAGATCGAGCATATTATCGCTCCATATGACCCCTTCTCCTGCTGAGAGCCACACACCTTTCGCGGGTCGCTTTACATGTAAGCACAGGGTACTGGCATCCAGGCGCTCAATAGTTATTTCAGGATCGGGCAGGGTAAGATATTTAAACGGCTCCGGCCAGAGCGTTGTACGCGCGATAACTTTACCATCTTTGATGAGTCGGGCTGCAACAATCTGCCTATTATTACTCTCACTAACAAATTCGCCTTGCTCGACGCTCTGATTAGACACCAGCGTTACCTGACGGCGTTCCTCATTCACCAGCGTGCCATCGAACGTCCAGGTACGTACCTCTAGCTCTGCATCTTCCCCACTATTCAGCCCACTTGCTATCCATGCCGAAACGCTCTGCGGCGAGACGCGTGCCAATCCCACGACAAAAGGGGCCAGCGCGCGACGGATCGCGTAATAGGCAGGCTTAGGGCGACGATGATAGTCCACAATGGCCCAACTCGTCACAGGCCAACAATCATTAAGCTGCCAGACGAGCGCACCAGCCGTATATTCACGTCCCGGCCCATTCCACAACCTGCGCCAACCATGATACGCCGACGCCAATGCTTCCGACTGCACAAACTGCGTCAGGTAGGCATACCCTTCCAGGTCGGCAACGATGCGTACATTTTCAATCAGATAGGGTGCAATACGCCTCGGCCCGCCCGCATCTTTATTATGAAAATCCAATGTGCGACTTTGCGGATAGAACTCTTCCGGCGCGGCAAAACTCGCAATGGTCTCCATAACAGGAAACGCCTCCATGCCAAATTCGCTGACAAACCGTCCCGCAAATTTCGGATAATCTTGATAGGGCACAGCACCGTGCCAGATGCTCCAGATATGCTGGTCACCAATCGTGCGATCATCTCCACCTTCAGCACCTCCATAGGGGCTGCCACGCCAATAAGGACGCGTTGGATCAAGCTCTGCACAAACATCTGGCAACAATCGCTCATAAAGTGCCCGCGCTGGAAAGGCCGTCTGTGTAAAATCGCCCTCGAACTCTGGATCATAGACCTGCCGGGATTTCGCAACTCCATAATCTTCGTTGTTGCCTGCCCATATCACCAGCGAAGGATGGTGACGCAGCCGACGCACAGCCGCTTCAGCCTCTGCGCGGATGCTTTCCTGAAATTCCTCATGGGCTGGATAGAGTCCACAGCCAAACATAAAATCTTGCCATACGAGCAAGCCAAGCTCATCACAGGTGTTATAGAAAGCTTCATCTTCATAGATCCCACCACCCCACACACGCAGCATGGTCATGTGAGCGGAGGCAGCAAGTTGCAACCATGCACGATATCCTTCAGGAGTCACACGGGGCGTAAACGAATCAGCAGGAATCCAATTCGCGCCGCCACAGAAAACAGGTGTATTGTTGATCTCAAAAAAGAAGCTGGTACCTGGCGCATCTTCAAGCGGGTGCTGGACTAAGCGTAGACGACGCAGTCCCAGGCGCGTCTCCTGGCGATCAAGCACCTCTGTCCCTCGTTGTAGTGTTATCTCCAGACGATACAAAGGCTGCTCACCATATCCATTGGGCCACCATAACTGGGGAGAGGTAAGACTAAAGGTATGCTCTATCCATCTATCGCTGACCGGGAGTTGTGCCTCGGCAACCGTCGTGCCAGTCGGTGAGTAGACGGTGAGATGCGCCACCAGATCAGCACCTGCACCGTTTGCTTCGAGCGTAACAGAGACTGGTAGCGTCGCACTTTGGAGATCATCGGCAACAACGACGGGACAATGAATATCCGCAATGCGTGTATCGTAGAACTCCAGGCGTAGCGATTTCCAGATGCCAGCGGTGAGAAGCGTCGGACCCCAATCCCAGCCATAGTGATACTGGGCTTTCCGGACGTAGACGCGGCTGGCGTCGCCATTCCAGACAAAGCGTTCACCATACTGCTTCTCAAGCTCTTTGCCGCGTTGCCAGGCCGACACAAACAAAATTCGTAACTCATTAGAGCCTGGATGAAGCAGAGAAGCAACACGAACACGCAGCGGCACAAACATGTTATCGCTGGTAAGAATCTGGGTATCATTGAGCCAGACGGTAGCGAATGTATCGAGTCCATCAAAGCAGAGCACTATTTCATCTGTTTCATTGAAATCTTGCGCAAGATCAAACGCACAGGTATAGAGCCAATCTGATTCACCTACCCACTGCACTAAATTCTCATTCAGCTCTACAAAGGGATCAGGTATGCGACCAGCCGCCAACAGGTCCTGATGAACAGTTCCAGGGACCGTTGCTGGCAACCATCCGTGCATAGAGGAGAAATCATCGAACAAAGGGAGATCTAAGGAACGTTGTTTAAACAACCAGTTGCGTGAAAGAGACAGGTGTTTCATGGAAAAACGTAGCTTCCTTTCATTAAAACCAGTTCCATCCGGATGCATGGATCTGGTTTTATTAGAAAGCACATATGCCTTGTATGTCAAGCTACAAGAGGACATTTTCTTAAAAAAGTCGAAAAGTAACATATTCAACTGTGATTTATAGCAAAACTATACAGCTATGCCCCTTGACACATGACATAGAAAGTCTTTATAATCTGTACATGAGTCGTGGTAGTTAAAATCACCACACCAACAAAAACAAGAAAACGGACAAAACAAATGCTCAGCGAACAGCCAAACAACCAATTCAGTTTTTATTATTGGTTTAGCCCTCCAGCATGATGGTGGGCCCTTTGGGCTGAGCAAAAAATAACCACCAGCGTGCTGGACGAGCAGAGGAAAAAAACCTCTGCTTTTTTGTTTCCTAAAATTTTTTATTGCAGAAAGAGGATCTCGATCATGATTATCACCATTCGTAGCCAGGCAGACAGCACTGAACGTTCTCAGCTTATCGCCCTTTTGGGACGTATTATCGATAGCAACCATCCAATTACCACAACGAAGATCGCCGGTCGCGAGGTAATTGTGATTGAGCACAAATCTTTAGAGGCACAGGCCGCTATTGAACAGCAGCCAGCCGTTGAAAGGGTTATGCAGGTAAAAACAGCCTATAAGCTTGTGAGCCGGGCATTCCAGGCAGAGAACACCAGTATTATTGTGGGCACAGAGCACAACTGCACGCCTGTTACGGTTGGGGGAGCATCAGTACCACCAGTCATCATAGCAGGTCCATGTGCAGTAGAAAATCGTGAGCAGTTACTTTCGACGGCCCAGGGAGTCGCCGACGCCGGGGCACATATTTTACGTGGAGGGGCATTCAAACCGCGTACTTCTCCCTATCAGTTCCAGGGTCTAGGTGTTGAAGGGCTGCATCTGCTGGCAGAAGCACGTCAGTTGACGGGTCTCCCAGTTATCACTGAAGTGATGGAGCCAGAGTTAGTAGGAATTGTTGCGGAACATGCCGACATATTACAGATTGGCAGCCGCAATATGCAGAACTTCCCGCTTCTACGGGCTGCCGGACGTGATAGTCATAAACGTCCTGTGATGTTGAAACGGGGATTGTCGGCGACGATTGACGAATGGTTATTAGCGGCGGAGTACATCGTAGCGGCAGGCAATCCCAACGTTATCCTTTGTGAACGTGGTATTCGTAGTTATGACTCACAGACTCGCAACGTACTTGACCTCTCCTGCGTCCCCTTGCTTCATGAACTGACTCACCTCCCTGTTATTGTTGATCCCAGCCATGCCACTGGTCGCCGCGAACTGGTGCCAACGATGTCACGAGCCAGTATTGCAGCCGGTGCCGAGGGTCTCATCATTGAAGTTCACCCCGACCCTAATAGCGCGATGTGTGATGGTCGACAATCTATCACTCCCCAACAGTTACAGAAGATCGTGCGTGATGCACGCGTTATGGCAGAAGTCATGCAAGAGGAGGATGAAATAACGCGCGTCGCATAAATCGCTGGCACAAAGGTGTCAATTTCACACGAAGTACGAATTTCTATCGACTCATCCGGCTCAGTATGATATACTCTGTTCGTGGGAAGTGAAATTGATGCTAAAGGGTGGAAGAGACCAAAGGTTTTGAGGTGAGACAATGCCAACACGTATTATTATTGCAGACGACGAAGCGATTCAGCGCATGGATCTGAAAGATGTATTGACGAAGCAAGGCTATCTTGTAGTTGGTGAAGCAGGAGATGGAGTAAGTGCCGTCAACCTGGCTCGCGAGCTACGGCCAGAGCTGGTCATTATGGATATCCGTATGCCGGACATGGATGGAATCGCAGCCGCTGAGACGCTCACACAGGAAAAAATCGCTCCTGTGTTGCTTCTCACAGCTTTCGGAGACCAGCCACTCGTTGAGCGTGCCAAAGAAGCCGGTGTGGTGAACTACATCGTGAAACCGCTGCGCGAGAGCGAGGTTACTCCAGCTATAGAGGTAGCACTGGCACGTTATAACGAGTTTCGCGCTATGGAAGACAAAGCGCGTACACTGAACGAGCAATTGGAGACACGTAAGATTGTCGAGCGTGCCAAAGGTCTCTTGATGGAAAAGCAAGGGTTGAGCGAGCAAGAAGCTTTCCGCAAGATTCAGAAGGCCAGCATGAATAATCGTAAATCCATGCGCGAGGTCGCGGAAGCCATTCTCTTAACAAACGAAATGTAAGCAAGTTGATGCAGAGGCCAGAAGAGATAGTAGCGATGATGCTACACCCTTCATCCTCTGTTTCTTGATGTATTTCACTTGACCTTTCGAGGCTCCATGTGTATACTTGCCCTCTAGTACATTTCTACTCGACCTCTTCGAGTCTGAGAGGCATAGGCTCCCAGCTAGAGGCGGCTGGAACAGCTATTTCCTCTCGACCTGCATAGGGGTACTGAAACAAAGGTGGCAAGAGAGCATATCCTTTCACGATCCGTTTGAGGATACTGAAATTTTGAGGATACGGAATAAGGATACTGGAATAAGGATACTGAAATAAGGATACTGAAATATGTCACTGGCGACGAGTACAGAAAAGACCGTTCTTATTGTCGGCATTCGTTTTCGACCAGCCGGGCGTATCTACTACTTCGATCCGCAAGAACAGACCTTCAACACAGGTCAGTATGTTATAGTTGAGACGGTACGAGGGATAGAGGCTGGACGCGTTGTGATTGCCCCCAAAAAGATTGCAGAGAGCGACCTTAGCGATCCACTAAAGCCTGTTATGCGTCTGGCAACCGAAGATGAATTGCGCATGATGCTCTCTTTCAAAAGCAAGGAGAAAGAGGCTCTTATGCGCTGCGCCGAGCGTATTCAGCAACATAGCCTCCCTATGAAACTTGTAGAGTCCGAGTACACGTTTGACGGCAGTCGTTTGACTTTCTATTTTACTGCCGACGAACGTGTTGACTTCCGCGCTCTCGTACGCGACCTCGCTGCAACATTCCGTACACGCATAGAACTACGTCAGATCGGGGCACGCGATCAGGCAAAGCTGCAAGGCGGGATCGGCATTTGCGGCAAAACTTTGTGCTGTAGTTCCTGGATCAAAGAATTCGGGATCGTCTCGATTAAAATGGCAAAGGAACAGGGGCTTCCTCTCAACCCCTCGAAAATATCGGGCGTATGCGGACGCCTGCTTTGCTGCCTCTCTTATGAGAACGATAATTACGTCCAGGCCAAACGCCAGATGCCTCAACTGGGGGCTATGCTTACAACGCCAAGCGGGATCGGCAAGGTTATCTCAGTCAACGTCCCCCAAAATTCGGTCGAGGTCATGCTGGAAAGTGGCGCGACGATTCAGGTTCCAGTAGATGACGAAAAGGCGCAAAAAAGCTGCGGATCCGGT
>JACDAE010000651.1 GCA_013695595.1 Ktedonobacteraceae bacterium
ACAACCCTCATCAAAAAACTGGTGACCGCGCAGCGGCGAAGCGTCCAGAGAGAAAGGGTTCCAAGAGCAAAACGTCCAGAGAAAAAATTCGGGATGACTCATAATGTCCTAAACTGTTTATGTACCTCACATCAATGTCTTATAATAAAAAGAAAATAGATACAAAAGAAAGCAGGCAGAAAGTATGCAATTCTCCACTACACGGCAGAAACAGAGCAAGCGGCAAATCAACTGGCTTGGGGTCATCTTGCTGAACATTTTTATAGCTCAGCTCGTGTTCTCCATTGTGCAACGCTTACGAGAACAACCCCTTGACCCACGTTCTGTCTACAAGCGCTACGTCAATCCCTTGATGCTAAAGATGGCAGGTCGTCGCGCCGTTCCACAGGCCATCATTCATCATGTGGGACGCAAATCTGGGCAGAGCCGCGTCACTCCTGTCGCAGTTGCACCAATCGAGCATGGCTTTGCGATTCCCCTTGCCTATGGCCCAAACACTGATTGGTGTCGCAACATCCTTGCTTCTGGAAGCTGCACCCTGCAATGGCATGGCGCGACCTATAATCTTGTTGATCCTGAAATTATCGAGGCTTCCGCTGTCATCACAGAATTCGTGCCAGTTCAGCAGGTCATCTTCCGCATGTTGAAGATCGAGCAGGTACTGAAAATGCAGCTCTCTACTAATCCTGTGCATTATACAAACATTCATTCATAACACTCGTCAAACCGTAGAGACCAGATTTATCGCGTCCGTGATAAATCTGGTCTCTACGGCTTTAAATGTTTTTAGAAATAAACAAGGCTTTCTAACCATTCTTCGCCGCCTGCTCCAAGCACAGAGGCGAGCATGAGCGTAGCGTCATCGCTCAGAAGGACCGTGCGGCCATTACGATAGAGATCGAGAAAATGCGGCAGTACATCCGACTCATATTTAGCAAGCAGGTCAGCGGCAAATTGCTCCAGGAGCAATTCATAGGTCAGATAGTCTTCTACAGCGGTATCCTCGAACCAATCAAAGCCGCGTATGGTAACCGGTGTTTTTCCATCAGCTTCAGGTTCAAAGATATCGGCGTATTCCTCACGCAAGTCTTTATTGACCAGTCCCTGCACAGCATCTAGACGCTGCGCAAGCCAGAGGGCCGCGACCTTAAGTTGCCACTCATCTGCCCACAAAGGATAATCATCAGGCCAGGGGCGTTGATCGTCTTCCAAAAAAGCGAGTGTCAATGCTTGATAAAGCATAAACGCCAGCTTCTCTTGCGTTGGCTCCCCAAAAACAGAGGCCACCTCAACAGGTACAACCAGTGTACCAGGAGTCCTTACATTCGTCCAATAAGGTAGGAGGTCCGTATTCTCCTCAGCCTCTTCACGCGGTGCAAGCGACCAATCATCTGTAGCAACAAGAAGGACCTCTAAGGGTGGCATCGGCTGCTTCAGCAATGTGCTCAGCAGTTCGCCAGCACGCATAGTGGTCTGGACGATCCGGCGGGCGTGGACTTCTTCGCCCGCTGGATAATAGATCTTGATGCCCTCAAGGAATGTTTCGTAACTCTTATAAGGAAACTGCATAGGCGCTTTTAAGCCGTTCCTTCCTCCAACACTTTCTCTCGTGGCTCCGGTAGCGCAATTGGCGGAGTGCTATCTTGAGCAATCTCACGGCGTAGTTCCTCTACCTTATTTTCACGGCGGAAACGATGGTAAAAATCCACGTAAAGTTGACGCATACGACCGGGTTTAATCTGCTTGCCACCCTCATAATACTCCAATGCGACCTCACCCATCGACCACGTAGATGCCGCGGCAATGGCTCCTGCAACAAAATCGCCGCCAAAAGGCACCAGCTTGGCAGCCTGTTCTGCCACATAGCGCATGCCCAATCCTCCAACCATTGCAGTGATCAGCTCACGAGCATGTTTTCTGGCATTGCTATCGTCCATCGATTCGCCATAAAGCGCCGCCAGACGTAGGACCAGACGCGCCTGTAATCCCAGAATAATCGGAATGTCTATGAATGGGATCGGCTCCAGGCCTGCAGTCAATGTGAGCAACGTTGCATTACGGATGATTTTCTGGGCCGCCTGACGCCGGAAGGCTGGCAATTCTCGTCCAATGGCGAGCGCCGCCTCTGGACTCGCGTCGATAACGGCTGGTATCAGCTCTTCGACGACATTCATTCCCGTTTTGCCTGAGATAGGTATTACACCGGGCGTACTTAACAAAACAGCTACCTCGGTCGCAAACTGATCGCCCGTTTCCCCACCCTTCAAGCTATCTACCTTGTTTACCGCGATAATCGTAGGCTTCTTCAGCTTCTTAATCACCTCATAGAGTGTACGATCATCCTCCTGCAAGCCACTGGTAGCATCAATCAAAAACACGATGACGCTTGCCTGATCCATTCCGCTCTCCATGACACTCGGAAGGTGCCCAGGAGTGTCCACCAGAGTAAATGGACCAAAGTCTGTGCGTACCAGCGTCTTCGTTGTACCGGCTTGTGGAGAGACGGGCGACAGGGTCTGGCCTTTCAGCTTATTGAAAAGGGTGCTTTTTCCCGCATTGGGCTGCCCCACAATCACCACGGTGTTACTCAATCCCTCAAGCACTTCACCCTGCGCCTGCTTCCAATTTACCGCCTTCATAAACGCCTGGACAACCGCAATACTACCAGGCAGGTTCTTTAGAGCACCGACGCCGAAGTCGCGGATACCACGCTTGCGATCGGTCATGCGCAATGAACCAATTGCCTTCTTCTTTAACTTATCATACTCATCATTGACCGGTACGTAGGTATTTTTTTTGTTCGCCACGGATTATTCCCTTCCTGCTTTCAATCAGACCGAGCTGTCAACTTGAAACCAGAACCTTATTACTTTGATTATAGACATGTTTCTGCTTAAGAGCAAATGGATGAAGATCCATAGTATTAGCACGGGTGTCCAGCGGGGCGCGACTCATAAAGAATGTTCAGGGCTATTTAAAAGTCGTCCTTTCTCGCGCCTGCGGCGCTCTCTTAACCTTTTCCGGCCCGCTTGCGGATCGGATCCAGAAGAAAAGCGAAAATTAAATAGCCCTGAAGAATGTTCACGTTGCATCGTCAATGGCTCTCTCAAGTGCTACAATGACACAAACTGACAATGCATAGCAATAGGCATGGAGAAAAGTATGTCTACCAAATCTGATGCAACCATCTACCAGCGTCCCGTTGAACTATTACAACGCCTGATTCAATTCGATACCACTAATCCTCCTGGCAACGAAGTCGAATGTATTCACTATATTAATACGTTGCTCATAGAAGCCGGGTTTGAAACAATGCTCCTGGGACCAAATCCTGCACGCCCAAACCTCGTCACGCGCCTCAAGGGACGCGGAGACGCCAGGCCTCTCTTGCTGCAAGGGCATATCGATGTCGTTACCACGGTTGGACAGTCATGGCAACATCCTCCATTTGCAGGTCAGATTGCTGATGGCTACCTCTGGGGTCGGGGAACACTGGACATGAAGGGGGGCGTTGCGATGATGCTCTGCTCACTTCTACAGGCCAAAGCTGAAGGTATCGAGTTTCCAGGTGACGTTGTGCTTGCCCTGCTGAGCGATGAAGAAGCAGGTGGCATCGAAGGCGCTCAATACCTCGTCGAACACCATGCCGACCTGTTCCAGGATATACGCTATGCACTGGGCGAGTTCGGTGGCTTCAGCGTGTACATCGGTGGGAAAAAACTGTATATCATTCAGGTGCTCGAAAAGCAAGTCTGCTGGATGAAAGCAACCTTGCGTGGACCTGGTGGTCATGCCTCATTGCCCATGCGCGGCGGTGCCAGTGCAAAATTGGGACGCCTGCTTCAAACATTGGATCAAAAGCGCTTGCCCGTCCATATCACCGACATTCCCCGACAAATGTTAGAAACACTCGCCGCGACCCTTCCCGGCGACGCTGGCCTGCAATTCAAGCGTATGCTCGACCCCACCCAGACCGATAGCGCCCTCGATACGCTCGGTGTACATCAACGCCTTTTTGAGCCTGTACTACGGAATATCGTCAATCCAACCGTCATAAACGGTGGACATAAAATCAATGTCATTCCCAGTGAAATCGTTGTGGAGATGGATGGCCGCCTCCTACCAGGCATGAAGCCAGACGATATGCTGACTGAACTGCGTCAACTTATTGGAAACGAAGCCGAACTCGAAATCGCACGCTATAGCCCCGGATATGCCGAAGCAAATATGGGCATGTTCGATACCTTGCGCGCGATCCTGCAAGAGGCCGATCCAGACTGCATTCCTATTCCTTTTCTCATGCCAGTCGTGACCGATGGACGCTTCTTTGCACAACTGGGTATCCAGACCTACGGCTTCATCCCCCTCGATCTCCCCCCGGATTTTAACTTTTTAGAGACAGTACATGCCGCCGACGAACGTGTCCCTCTGAAAGCAATGGAATCTGGCACCCGGGCTATCTTCGAGGTATTACGCCGGAACCACTAAAAGCATGAGAATTTCTGCCTACTCGCTTGACGTAGAACGCTTTTTCTGACATACTAAAAAAGATTTATCGAGATTCTATCCCATCTTCCGACCGACAACGAAAGGCAGCGGAATGCAAGATACGCCTATCCAAAACACTACTGAAGAGCGAGATTATCGTGCGGGCTTTGCGCTGGTGATGCGTTTCGCAGACCACGCAAGGCTACGTGGTTGGCACCTTACTGATCGTCAATTAGTCCATGAAATCATTCAACGCGAACGTGCGGCCCAGATTCGTGAACAGAGTTCTCTCCCCATCGTGGGATCAGAAGTTCACTCCGCAGCCTGGAACCATGGGCAGGCTGATGCCTTGCGCCACCTCTTACGCGAACAAAAAGCTCTCTCCAGGAAGGATAGCTAAACAAAGCCACCCATGGAAACACCTTCGCCCTCCGTCCCCACAAAACCTCAACCAGGTTCAGCTGAACAGGTAGACGCGATCATCGGCGAACTACGCCACCTTTATCCACAAGCAACCTGCACCCTCAATTTCTCTAATCCATTAGAGCTCCTGATCGCAACCCAACTCTCCGCGCAGTGCACTGATGAACGCGTCAATATCGTGACAAAGACCCTTTTCCAGAAGTATCGCAGCATCGAAGATTTTGCCAATGCGGACCTTACAGAATTGGAGCAGGACGTTCGCTCAACTGGCTTTTACCATAATAAAGCGAAAAATATTCGTGCAACGTGCCAGCGCCTTCTCACCGTCTATGGCGGCGAGGTTCCGCAGACAATGGCGGATCTCCTCACCCTCCCCGGCGTCGCCCGCAAAACCGCCAATGTCGTATTGGGATACGCGTTCGGCATCGTGGAGGGCGTCGTCGTCGATACCCACGTCGGTCGCCTCTCACGACGCCTCGGCTGGACCATTAACGATAACCCCGTCAAAGTTGAACGGGATCTGATACGTATCACGCCCCGCAAAAACTGGCTCGACCTCTCACACCTGCTGATCTTTCATGGACGCGCGGTCTGTTACGCACGCAAGCCCGCCTGCGAGAGATGCACCATGGCGCACCTCTGCCCCTCAGCATTTCTCTGAAGCTATCATACGCGTATCCACAACGCTCCGGGCAACATCTGTACGGTGAAAGAGTGCCCACTCATAGTCTCGCCATCCACCAGCATATTGACCGTTTGCTTGCTCTCAATACGCACCGTTTGCGCACGATAGAAGGTCACCTCTGGGAGTCCCTCATGTTCACCACGTTCCGCAAGCGGCAACAGCTTTAACGCCCGCAGCAGAGGTATATATTCAACTGCACAGACATCGAAAAGGCCGTCGCTGATATCCGCCCGTGGATTAATGCGAAATCCTGCTCCATAAGTGGGCCCATTGGTCACAGACAACAAAACATAACGCTTCTCGATTGCCTGCTCGTAGAGACCGCTATCCAGATGAAACATAAGCCAGGGACAACGCTTATACCTGAACAGCAATTGTTGTAGTGTGGCGGTATAGTACAGGCGTTGTCCGCTCAGAAACGGGATCTTTTTCAGGCGGTTAGCGGCGGCTGCGATATTGGCATCCAGTCCAACGCCGAAAGCATTGACAAAAAAACGCTCATTCACGCGCCCTGCATCTGCCTCAATCAATCTACCGTGAAAAGCTCGTTCTACTGCTGCTGCTGGATCGCGTGGCAGGTTGAGCGCGTGCCACGCGTAATCGTTGCCGGAGCCAGCGGGAATAATGCTCAACGGGACGCGCCTGCCAGTAGACAGAATACCATTGGCGACCTCATGTACCGAACCATCGCCGCCCACAATAATCACGGCGCGTCCTTCCTCTGCGGCACGGGCGGCTCGTTCTCGCGCATCTCCACATCCACTGGTCTCAACATAGTCGGCTTGCTCTCTATAAGGACGTAAGAGGGTACGATAGGCATGCATATTGCCACGATTGGCGTAGGGATTGAGGATAATAAGAGGATGCTCTGAGGACTGCGCTGTCTCCATAAACTTCTCCTTCGGTGGGAAAATATATTTTGCTGATTCTACCATCTTTCCAGCACACCTACAATTGTGCTACGCTATAGATAGCAGTTCACGAACGTCTCTTTTTCTATAGAAGGAGATACTTGCCATGTCCATCTGGATTATCTACGGACTTGTTATCGTCTTCTTGCTGGCATTTCCACTCTTCGTTTTAGCATTTGTACAGGCACCAGAAGCATCTACACAGGTACAACAGGGCAACGTGAGTACGGCGCGGGTTGATAAATTGTCGTATGGTCTGGTACTGGCCTTTTTTGTGCTTTTTGCCTTGCTTACATTTGTAGTACGTAGAAATAATTCATAAAAAATTTTGCTACCTCATACATTGCACAATCACCCACGACGTGGTAATATTGTGCACACATGGATTTACAAACAACAAAAAATACAATAGACGAGATAGACCAGCGTATCATTGAGGCGCTCCAACAGGACGGGCGACGGCCATTTACAAAAATTGCCGCCGACCTCGGTATTTCTGAAGCCAGTGTGCGCCAGCGCGTCTCTCACCTGATCAATACACACGTAATGCAGATTGTGGCTGTGACCAATCCAGTCAAACTCGGCTTCTCCATGGCGAGCATGATTGGCATCCGCGTCTCCGGCGAACGCCTGCTGGAAGCCGCTCAGGAGATCGCCGAATTCGATGAAGTGATCTACCTCATCCTCTGTACTGGCCGCTTCGACCTGCTGGCTGAAGTGGTATGCCGTGATAACGACCACTTCCTGCAATTTCTGACGGAGAAGCTCTACAAAGTGCCCGGCGTCCAACTCGCCGAGACGTACACATACTTGCGCGTCTGCAAACAAAATGATTGGGCATTTCTCTCGCAAGCACGCCTCTCCCCCTCACCTCCCCCTCACCAACCTCCACACGAAGGATAGAAACATTTAACTTCCCCAAATCACTGTCAGAATAAGAATAAGAAGCTGTCAGGGAAATGGTCCTTTTGCACTATAGATGTCCGAGAAACTGGGGGCGAAAACGTTTACCAAAGAGAGAGAGCAAACGTTGCTAATTACAAGCAAATATGCGATACTTCGTGTGACGCTAGAGGCCGCAGCGTGCAAGGTAGAACGCGGAACGCCTCATGGCACAAACGTTACAGTACAATTATACAGTATATACTGATACTGTATAATACTTTTGCAGGCATGCAGAAGCAGGCAACACGTAGTGGCACAACCATCACTTAAAACTATTTCTTTATTTTTTACGGAGTGCAGCATCAAGGAGCGCAGGTTTATTTCAGTGCTTCTCCCCCTCAGTGGGGTTTGTTGCCAGGGAGCGAGAAAGGAGAGGCAGCGTTCCTTACCCGGCCTCAATATGTCGGGATATTTACGCTGTGATGTCTGATGATAGAAACCATTCCGTCAGGTACCATACTCCACGGACACTATCGGATTGAGCACGTCCTGGGCAGCGGAGGCTTTGGGCATGTCTACCTCGGTATGGATCTGGCAACAAATCAACAATATGCCCTGAAAGAATATTTAGTCTCCGGTGCCAACGCCCAGGAACAACTCAAACATGAAGCAACTGTACTCAGTCATCTTCATCATCCCAACCTGCCCGCATTCCAGGACGCCTTTATCGAACGCGGACGCTATTATGTTGTTCTGAATTATATTGAGGGCAACGACCTCACCGACATCATACGCATCGCCCGGCAGCGCAATGACGTTGTGCCGATGGGGCAGATCATGGGCTGGATTCTCTCGATCTGTGACGCGGTCATGTTCTTGCATGTGCAACAGCCGCCCGTCATTCACCGAGACATTAAACCAGACAATATTCGTATCACCTCCAATGGAACGGCTATCCTGGTCGATCTGGGCAACGCAAAGGCATCCGCGGACGGCGCTCGTACCCTCTTCTTCATTCGCCATCAAGGCACACCCGGCTACGCTCCACCCGAACAATATCCAGGTGGCTCAGGCACCGATACGCGCTCGGACGTGTATGCATTAGGTGGCACTCTTTATTTTGCATTGACCGCTCACGAACCACCCAGCGTCTCTACCCGTAATCAGGCCGCGCAACAAAATAAATCAGACTTGCCTTCTTTACAGGAACAAATTGCCAGTAATCCACCGGAGAATAATCCAGAGGCGAATGAGTTACGCCAGTTCAGATTGGGTGTCACAAAGCCAACAAAGCCTGCACCACGTCACTCAAAGCATCTGGCACAACTGGGCACGCTATCACCCGCGCTCCTGGATCAATTGAATCGTGTCATCCAACGCTCGATGGCGATCAAACCAAAAGATCGCTATCAGCACGTCGCTGACTTCGCCAACGATCTTAAACAGATTATGAAGGCGCTACCACAACCAACGCCTCCTCCTGGCACATCGCGTCCACTCGATCCAAATAGTACCCAACCGGATCTGCCAATGATGTATGACGCAATTCAAGCTGCGAAGGAGCAAAAAAATCAAGGCGGTCAGGGTCAGGGGATACAGGTATCTGCCCCATCCATACCCAACACTCCACAACCATCTGCAAGCAGCACTTGCCCGGTATGTGGCGCATCTGTTCAGCAAAAAAGCGCATTCTGTCCGCGCTGTGGCACAGCATTAGGGAGTTCGATGCAGAGCAAAAGCTCTAGTGCCTCGACCACCAATAGTGTGAGCGCAGTCTCAGATGACCAGACAATGCTGATTAGACCAGCACAGAAACCAATAAGTACGAATAATCCAGGCTATCCCTCAGCTCAAACAAGCAATTCAGGCATACAGGTGGCGTCCTCAGCGGCAGCGTCTGCTGCCTATCCAGGGCAGAGTAGCACGTTCAATGGACAGATGCAACAAGGCATGAGCGTAAAAGGGAATCAGGCTCCATCCTCTCCATCGGGCTTCACTCTTCCCCCACGCATGATTGTTTTATTGCTGATTGTCCTGGCCTTGATTATCGCTCTTCTTCTCATCATCACGCATAAGTAGAGCGCATGTATGACTCTGTCGGGAAAAGAGATCCGGACATCCAGCAAGGGTCGCTACGCTGATACTTTCGCAGACAGAGTCATACATGCGCTCAGACCCACATGTCGGGAAGTGAACGCCGCACACGAACCAGCCATGCAGGTAACGATGCGGCCCAGGAGAGGCGCTCCATGACATCTTCTATCAGTGCCTCATCAAGTTCTTGCTGAGCATAAAACAGATCTTCGAGTGGGCCATTTATCGTAGCAATCGGTGCAATCAGGCTCAGGGCGTCACTCAATAACGCAGCTTCGCCGGGTAGCGGAGGATAGATTTCAGCATAGGCATGCAAGAAATGGTGGGCACGTTCAGGGTCAAACCCTCTCTTCACCAGAGGTCGTGTGAGGCTTTCACCTGGATGCCACTGGAGCGCACTAAAATAAAAAAGGGCATAGGCAACCTCAAAGATGCGCTTCTCCCAACGCGATGCCTCCATACCCATTACAGCGGTGATGCCTGTATCGTCAAAGCGTAGATTAAGGGCATGATAGTCGCCATGAATATGAAATTCAGGAAGAGCGTTTTTGCCAGCTCCCAGCGACATCATCGCAGCAGGCAGAACAGCTTCCCATTGATCGGCCCAATTGGCAAGTGCAGAGGACACCGCCAGAACGCTCACCTCATCGGCCTTGCTGCGTGCCAACTCAAGATAGCTCTGGACAACAGCTCCCATATGGGCCTCTGCAGGCCAGATATGCTGAGGCCCACGATAGCGTTGTGAAGTCTGGTGAATGCGACCGAGCATCGTACCTGCCGACTCAACCCATGCGAGACTACGCCTGTCTGCTGTGCTAAAGTGCTCTCCTTCGATCCACTCTTGCAGTTCGAAAGAATCTTCGCCAAAAGTGACGACCAACTCACCTTGCGGCGTTGAGCACAGCACAGGCACTGGAATACCTGCCTGGCGTAGATAGCGCTGGAACGCATAACGATGCTGCGGATCTTCACCCATCAAGCCTTCCGGGCGCTCCCGCAACACATAGCGTTGTCCCTGTACTTCAACAAGCAGGCTTAAGTTCTCCGCATGAGAAGACTCTACCGCCCCAAGATTTGTCCACTCTGCAATCCCAAAGGCTTGCATAACCTCGTTGAGATCAAGCAAATCCCCCTGCTCGTTGGACTCGTCTCCAGGCAGTTCATTGAAAAATTCGTGCATACCCTACTCCCACGCATGGATGAAAAAACGCGTTAGACCTCCGTCGGCAGATCTTGACGCGTCCCCCACTCGTTCCATGATCCATCATAGTTGGTCAAATTGGGATAGCCTAACATTGCCAGGCTAAAGAGCACTGAGGTCGCAGCAACACCACCATTGCAGTATGCGATAATATGCTCATCCGATGCAGCACCCACAGTAGAGAATACCTGCGCAAGTTCTTCATTGCTGCGGAACGTTCCATTTGCCGGATCAATCAGTTCTTCGCGTGGTACATTCAGTGCGCCTGGAATATGCCCTGGACGCCCCTCACCGCGCACAACTTTACCGGTATACTGGCCGATATCACGTGCATCAATTATTTTAACCCCTTGCTGATTGAGATGGCTTACAACCTCTTCAGCGGTTGCACGCAATTGGGGTTGTACCTGGGGCGTAAATATGGTTAGTGGATAGGAAGCAATGGTCGTTTCCAATGGACGCTGCTCACGCTGCCACTTTGGGAAGCCACCGTTTAAGACGACAACCTGGTCATGACCATAATAATTCAATGCCCACCAAAGACGTGTGGCAAACTGTGAAGCAGGATGAGCATCATATGCTACAACAAGATGTTGATCACCAATACCGCGCTGTCGCAATGTTTCGGCGAAACGCTCTGGGGACGCAATCTGTGCCTCGACCTCATCATCAAGATCCACGATGTCGCGGCTCCAGTCAATGTAGACAGCCCCAGGAATATGCCCTTGCTCATAATCCGCGCGTGCCCCAACATATTCCGCATTCTGCACACCATTTTGCTCAACCATACGTACATAACCACGCATATCAACGATGCGTAGATGGGGATCATGCAGATGCTCGGCCAACCAGGAGGTCTCCACTAAAAAATTTTGACGGTCTTTATACATGTTAGAATTTCAACTTTCTCAATTTTTCATGAAGACATCTCGACGCGAACCCATAGGAGCATTCCCTATAGGTTCGCGTATTTATGCGAGAGATGGACGTGAGATACTCCCCCATCGTCTTCTGGTGCCATTATACACTACGCTTCACAGTGATGAGAACTTCATTTACTTAACAGGTGCGCTACTGCTAATAACATACCAGTTGAGACTGGTTCGCCCTTTGTTCCCGATCAAGTACGTAGGATTTGTATTAGTCGTATGTGCAAACAGGCCTACCGCGAGCTTGTATGTACCAGCATGGACACCCGCAAAGGTCACATTTGTACTTGTAATAGTCGTTTTGCCGGGCATCCACGTCTGAGGGTTCACCTTTGGTAGCCATTGCTTCTGTACCACATTGTTCGACTTATCAAGGAGTGCAACCGCAACACTGGCAGGTTGATACAGGTAAGAAACACCACTATTCTTCCACGAAAGGCTGATCGTGTTCGCCTGCCGATTGGTGATGGTATTGGGGATTGTCGCGCTGCTGAGCACAAAATGGTAGCCCATCATATTGGTCATTTTCTGAACCAGTTTCGGCTGTTGCGCGAGCATGACCTGAGCATCATTGCCCCACTGACCCAGATTAATATAGCTTGGCTTGCCAACCGCTACATCACTGAGCATTTTTGCGTCGCCCCAATGGTTTTTCAGCTTCAGCCATTGATAGGTACTGTAGAATTCAAACACAATAGGAGCCTTACCATAGGCAAGTGTCAGTTCACTGCCAGTGGATTCTACCATAATCCCATCACGACGCAGGCCGATATGCTGATCTGCGGCCCAGGCATAGATGCTCTTATAGAGTGGAGATCCCCACGGACAGATCAGCTGTGTGTGTTTGAATGCATTTCTGTAGATCAGAATATGGTCTTGCACCCCTTTTGGGGTTAATAATACTGAATGAGGCAAACCATTTGTATCCTGCGCACCCCAATTACCGTAGGAGCGGATATCAATAAAAGCGATATCGGGATTCCCATCGTAACGTTGAGCCAGAGCCCTGGCAAAATCTTGCACCTTTTGTAGAAAGATAGGATCATCCCACACAGGAACATATTGAATACCCTTACGCTGGAGAATGTTGTCATACGTCCCGGATTTGACGGAATGTGCGCCATCTTTAAACACCCATTGGGGCGTTACATACTTATTTGTTGGGGTAGAACTATTCGCGTTCATTACCCCAAAAGCAAACTTCTTACCGACACGCGTCCAGGCATTGAGATTGTTATCGATGAGTGGCCAGTTGTAAACACCTTCCTGTGGCTCAACATCAGACCAGTTATAGCGCATATAGCCAACGCTCCCATAGGAGAGCGTCTTCGGCGACTGGTCCTTCGGAATTCCATACAACACCCATCCCTGCCCCGGATTAATAAGCGTCTCATTACTAAGTGCAGAAGCAACAATACGAGAGTTTTTCACCCCATTAGGTCGCTTCGCTAAACTCGATGCTAAAACTGGTGTTGTGATGGAGAAATCATTCAGGAGGAAGAGAAGCAAAAATCCTACGCCTAAAAGGATCAGCCTCATGCGACCGGAGTTCACACTATATACCATACTAGATCTCCTTTATCATATGCAACGAAATACGATTATTTTTCGTCTGTCAATATTATTATAAACATACTTATTTCATTAATTTTTATATCGGCAATATATAACCAATTCTTTAACCAATTTTCATGCTTCCCAAATATTGGTTGAGCTACCATGAACTCATCCTTCTCCAGAGAAATGCGTATGGAAAATACCACATTTTTTTTTGTTCATGACAAGAATGTTCTCAGGAATGGGGTGAAAGCATCCTAGAGGAAACGTGAAAGGAACACTCACTAACAAAGAAAGCATCTGCTAATTAGAAAAAACTACATCCATGACTTTATCTATTGGAGAACCAGAAAGGGGCAAGATGGTAAGGGGCAAAGGAGCGATTGCGGCATTGTGGGGCAACGGCGGTATGGTGTTTGGGCACGCGTGCCCGAATAAAACACGCGTGCCCTTATACGTTACCTACGAGAAAAGGCCAGACGCATCGGGATTATCAGTACTCACGAAATGGGCTGGCGATCCAAAAATGGTGCGTGGTGTCACTTTGATGATACGCATTGACGAATTGGGCGTCTGCGTTGTGACATAGCGCTGAACCTGTAGACCCAGTGGACGTGCAAGTACCAGAGCCGCTGTCGAGGCCAGAATGACGTTGTTGGCATTCCCATACGGGCGGCGCATCTTGGCAACCGCCATCGCCGAAAGTCCGGTCAGCATTGCCGACACCGCTAAATTGGTGCCGCAGCGCTCATGTACGGCCAGTTCTGGATTCGTCGTGCGTAGAAGATTCAGTGCCTCATGGGCAGTGGGCAAGATCGCTTCTGTTGGCAATTCACCAAACACAAAAAAACCGGACGCAAATGAGATACCGGAAAGACGCACATCGGGATATTTTTTAGAAAGCAAGACAATTGTCGCATGCTCAAGTGCATGATTTTGCTTCACTGCACCACCCAACATAAACTGCTGTGCAACCTGTACTGCGGGATTTATAGAACTCATTCTCATATCCTTCCTAAGTGGCTATGGACCATAGGTAATACTAAAAACAACAACTTCATCGCCGAAATTAATGACATCATTGTCATTCAATACAACTGGCTGGTAAATTCGCATATTATTCACAAGCGTTCCGTTGGCACTCTGCAAATCTTCCAGATACCAACGACCATCAGAAAACCAGAGCCGTGCATGGCGGCGCGAGACCGTACGCTCTGAAATCACCAGATCGTTCCCGTTGATGCGTCCAATTGTCGTCACATCTTGATGAAAACGGTATGAACGGCCAGCCATCACCCCATTCTGGATCGAGAGACGCGCAAGAAGCGGACGCCCATTTGGACCCAGGTAACGATCATAACTCGCACGCTTATTCGCCAGGTCATCGCCACAACTTGTGCAAAACAGACGCGAACTCGGATTGGCCGCGCCACAACGGAAGCAGATCAGCGGCTGCGTCGGCGACACATTCGTATAGAGGGGAGGCAGCGGTGATCCCTGTTGCGGACTGCTGCCACGACCAGGTTGGCTTCCCCCCAACACTCCTGATGGCACGTTCGGGATGCTCGGCAGAGAGCCAGAAGATGCATCGATTGAGGGGATACCACCGCGCCAACGTGGCATCGCCAATTTAGATGCGATCAATGCACTGGTTAAAGCATCAACCAGTGCTTCAGCCGTCTGATAACGATTCTGGGCCTGCTTCTCCGTCATCTTTAATACGACCCGCACGATGGGTTCGGGTACATTGTTCTCGATTGTCATTTTTTCGACTGGGAACGGATCGTTGAGATGCTTCACGGTTATCGTTAAAGGATTGTCTGCCGTATAAGGTACATGCCCGGTCAGACAGTGAAAAAGGACGATACCGAGCGAATAGATATCGCTACGACGGTCCACTGGTTGCCCCGTTCCCTGCTCAGGGGACATATATTGAGGTGTGCCAATACCAGTACCAACACGCGTCAGGTTGCTGGTTGCTTCAAGCAGCTTGGCAATCCCAAAATCGGTGAGCAACAGATGCCCATCTTTACGCACTAACATATTAGCAGGCTTTACATCCCGATGCACAATCCCATTGCGGTGGGCACAATCCAGGCCCTCTGCCGCCTGTAACACGAAATCAACCGCCTCTGCCGGAGGTAACGCTTTCTTCAAGCGATCCTTCAACGTTCCCCCATCAACATATTCCATCACAATATAGGTGATATTCTCGTGCTCACCAAAATCATGAATCTGCACGATATTTGGATGGGCCAGTTTCGCAACGGAACGCGCTTCCTGAATAAAACGCTTCACAAAAACGGGGTCCTGGGCGTGATATGATGGTAACACTTTGATCGCAACATAACGATCAAGTGTCGGCTGATATGCCTTAAAAACGGTCGCCATTCCCCCCGAACCGATACGCTCAACGATGCGAAACTGGCCCAGTTCTTTTCCTACCAGCTTCTCCATCTCATCGCTGCTACCCACCTGGCGCGGATAATTGTTTCCTGATTGCATAAACCCCATGGCTCCGTTCTGTTCCTGCCATTCAACCTCTTCACGAAAGTCATTGTAGAGTGCTTCTCAGTGCTCTCTCTCGATCTCAGAAACTTCTTTGTATCTCTACTCCTCAGGCAAAAACAGATTATTTTAGAAAAACAATGTTGTTCTTTATACCACGTAGATTATACAGGTAGAAAGCCCTCCTGTCGAGAGAAACACTTCCCACCCAGGGCTATTTCATTCTCGCTTTCCTCGCGCCTACGGCGCTCGCTTTGTTGATATCG
>JACDAE010000701.1 GCA_013695595.1 Ktedonobacteraceae bacterium
AGTTTCAGTATGGTTATTTTTAGCAATTTCACTATTAATAGTTATCTAAGGGTATCGTCTTCATTGGGGAGATCAAGCTGACTATACTTGAGATAGAAGGTTTCGCTTACAATCAGTTGACTTGTTGAATAGAGAACACTGGGAACATGAGTTTGATATAGCAGGTAGCGAAATATGCTGTCAGGTTGTATGTTGGGTTACATTCCGGGTGTAGGAATGTATCATTTAACGTCCAGGGCAGCATATTCTCGCGAAGCTATTATAACATATACGGTTATTTAGTGTATCGATTTCCCAAGTTTCTTCATGTTTCCCCTTTTGAAAGGAGCGGGAGTCCCTATCTTCTATGTTGACACCAAAGTTATGGTTGAGTCGTGTTACACATGAGATGAGAATAGAACGTTTCGTACTTTGACAAAAAAAAGTAAGAGGAATAGAACAAAACATTTCTGATATTAATAGGGGGATGTACTTATGCATACAGTCCTTATTCTTAATCCTGTCTCGGGCGCTTCTATGCTGGCTGCAAATGAAGGGGAGGGGGAGCAATATGAGGAGCGTATTGTAACGGCTTTGCGGGAGCAAGGGATTGAGGCAGAGGTGCGGCATACAACGCCAGAAGATGCCGGTTATGGCCTTGCACGACAGGCGGTAGAAGAGGGGGCAGTCAGTATTATTGCGGCTGGTGGGGATGGCACTATTCATGCTGTTGCGACCGGGCTGATTGGTACGAGGGGAACGCTTGGAATTATTCCATTGGGGACGATGAACAATATTGCACGTAGCTTGAAAATTCCCGAAGATATCAATGAGGCATGTAAGATTATTGCGCAAGGGAAGACACAATCTATCGATGTAGGCAAAATCAATAATCAGGTTTTTCTGGAGGTTGCAGGGTTTGGACTGGAGGCAGCACTCTTTCCAGCGGCTGAGGAGATTAAAAGTAAGGGATGGGTATCGACGGTGCGTGGTATCATTGAAGGGCTGTCGAAGCTGTTTGCTTTCCAGCCGACGCGTTTTCGCATTGCATTTGATGAGCGTAGAAGCCGATCTTACAATGCTGTGCAGGTGAGTGTATGCAATACGTCATATTATGGAGCGCATCTGCGTTTCGCGCCCGATGCAGTTATGGACGATGGATTCCTTGATGTTTTGATCTATACAAATTTTAGTAAGCTAGAATATCTACGTCATGCTTTCTCTATTAGTCAAGGGAGGCGTGAATTTGTGCCAAAGATCACACAACGCAAAGTGAAATCGCTGCGTATCTCGACTGAAACGCCGGTCGAGATGCATGCCGACGGGGTGCCTCAGGGAATGACACCGGCAACTATAACGGTAGTACCGGGAGCGTTAAATGCATTTGTGCCACAGGAAATTGTGGAGGGACGTAATGTGAGTAGTGAAGCGCGAAAGAGTACACAGCGTTATATACGCTCACAAAGCCAGGAGTTATTTCAGGATGGCGAACTGGCGAAAAAAGAAGAATCTATAGAGAAGAAAGGCCCACTCTATGTCAAATAGAAATGGTAAATCCCCGCAGGCATCCGACACCGGAACTGGTGAGGGAAAGATCGTGTCACCACAAACCCCACCTGTCACATTGCCAGATGTTGCATCGGTGGTGGTAGAACAGAACGTCAAGCCAGTAGTAAACGAAGTACAACGTATAGCGGCGCAAACGTCGGTATCGGGTCGCAATGCTGTTTCGCGTGGCACGATTTTCATGGCACTCTGGTTCTGGCTCCTTTCGGGCATTGTAATGATCTCAGTAATTGCGCGAAAGACTCAGTTGTTTCCCGGTGATATAACGATTACCAGGGAATTACAAAGGCGACAAAATCCCGTGGTGCGACGTGTTTTTTATGGCATCTCCGAGATCGGCTTTCCCAAATGGTCTATTCCTTTGACCATTGGTAGTGCAGGTATCTTCTGGGCGCTACGCTTCCGCATAGAGGCGATCTTCGTGCTGCTTACATCCACCGCCAGTATTCTCAATGGGTTGGTCAAGGGACTGATCAAGCGTCCGCGTCCAACCAGTGAACTGGTCACAGTCGTACGTGTCATTAACGAGCCAAGCTTCCCTAGCGGACATGTCATGTATTATGTCAATTTCTATGGATTGCTTATTTATTTGTTGGCGACCAACTGGCGTTCGGGTAAGCTACGCAATACATTGATAGCCGTTTTTACAGGATTGATCAGTACAATTGGCCCATCACGTGTGTATCTGGGAGCGCACTGGCCCAGTGATGTGATGGCTGGTTATGTGTATGGTGGATTATGGTTTAGTGGGCTGATGGCGCTCTATTTGCGTGTCAAGTCCTGGTTACATCCGATTCGTGGGCAGGCTCCTGCACTGGTCAAGCCTTTACAGCAACCTGGTGATGATGACTAGGAAGTGTACATGTCTGGTTAAGCTTCTATAAACATCAATTTAATATTATTATGGTATACTTGCTCCTGGTTATGTGTCAACGAAAGTAGACATTTTTGATTGTTGATACATACGGTTGTCTAAAAACAGCATTGTAGTATTTTTAGAAAAAGGAGCAAACACGTATGAAAGGAAGCGGAGGGAAGCTCTTTGTACGCATGGCATTGGTAGGAACAGTTATGTTCACACTATTGGGGATCGGGATAACCTCGTTCACCCAGGCAAGCCCAACCGCCTATGCTGCAAAGAGTACCACCAATACCTGTGACCTGAACGCACCTGGAGGTACTGTTAAGCACGTTATCTATGTAGCTTTTGATAATGTGCATTTAACGCGTGACAATCCCAATGTACCATCTGACCTGGAGCAGATGCCAAATCTGCTCAATTTCCTGAAAAACAATGGTACAGTTCTTGCTAATAATCATACACCTCTGATCGCGCATACCGCCGATGATCTTCTTACAACATTAACGGGTGTTTATGGAGATCGTCATGGGCAGCCAATCAGCAATAGCTATCGTTATTTCAAGCCCGATGGCACCACTGCTTCGGCAGGTTCTTTTGCCTACTGGACGGCTCCTATTAATAGTGCCACGAATACGGCCGATTCTTATGGCACAATGGTGAATGCGCAGGGCGTCACGCCTCCTGCCCCATGGGTATCTTATACACGCGCTGGCTGTAATTTTGGTTCAGTTGCCACTGCAAACACCATTCTGGAGAATATCGGTGTGGATGTCCCCACCGTCTTTGGTGCAGGCTCGCCTGAGGCAGCCGAAGTGGCAGCTAATCCAGCCAAAGCGACCGCTGATTTTGTGGGCATCGGTATCCATTGTGCACAGGGAAACGCAGTCTGTGCCAGTGGACAGGCTGATAAATTGCCCAATGAGCCTGGCGGCTATACAGGTTACCAGGGACTTTTTGGGCATAAGTATGTTGCACCTGCGATCAGCCCGAGCGGCCCTCTGACAGATCTGAACGGGAATGTTATTCAGGACGCAGCGGGCAATGTTGGTTTTCCTGGTTTTGATGGTATGACACCTGCTGTCTCGCTCTCCTACGTGGCTGCGATGCAGGAACATAATGTACCTGTAACCTATGCTTATCTTTCCGATGCGCATGACAATCATTCAACGGTAACCGCGTATGGTCCTGGGTCAGCGGGTTACGTTGCGGCATTGAAGTCATATGATGCTGCATTTGGTAAATTCTTCACGCGTCTGGCGAATGATGGCATTAACAAAAATAATACGTTGTTTGTCTTCACTGCTGACGAGGGAGATCATTTCGTAGGCAGCGCACCAGCTCCAGCGAACTGTGATGGTGTTACGACGCCTTGCTCATATAACCAGATCGGTGAGATTAACGTCAATACTACTGGTTTATTAGCGACGCAGCAGAATATTACAACACCTTTTACTGTACATGCTGATTCTGCCCCGAATTTCTATCTTACCGGGAATCCTGCTCGTGATGCAACGGTAACGCGTACATTTGAGCGTGGGGTAGCGGCTCTCACAACAACTAATCCCATTACTGGCAACAGCGAGAAGATTACAAATTATCTTGCTGACCCGGTTGAGATGAATTTGTTGCACATGGTGACTGCTGATCCAGCACGTACGCCCACGTTTACAATGTTCGCCAAACCTGATTATTATCTGTATGCAGGTGCGCCAAATTGTACGGCAGCCTGTGTTGCCGTGGAGGCAGCATTTGCATGGAACCATGGTGATGTATCGCCCGATATCAATACGACATGGCTTGGTGTCGTCGGACCGGGAGTACAGCATCTGGGCGTGAACAAGAGTATCTGGGCTGATCATACCGATACGCGTCCGACCATTATGTCATTGCTTGGTTTGAAGGATGATTATCAGCATGATGGGCGTGTTTTGTTTGAATTGCTGACCGACAAAGCGCTGCCGAAAACGATACGTGAGCATTTGAGCTACTACGAGAACATTGCCCGTATCTACAAGCAGATCAATGCACCGGTAGGCGTGTTTGGCTTAACGAGTCTGGCTATCTCAACGCAGGCTCTGGAAAGCAATACAACTGGTGATAGCACCTATACGAAGTTGGAGGCATTGCTGCAAGGGATGACGACGCAGCGTAACGAGGTGGCGGGAAAAATGATCTCGCTGCTGGAAAACGCCGAGTTTGGTGGTCATGCATCTGCTGACTTGCTCGTCTCTGTGCAAGGACAGTCATTGATTGGTCATGCACAGACGCTGTTGCGGAAGTAGTTTTCCTCTCTAAGTAAATACGCACGTTTTTTGATAACAAAATCAAATGGATGAGCTTCTGTTAAAATGACAGAAGCTCATCCATTTGATTTCTTACCATTCTCTACCAATAATGAGAGCATCGAAACTAGTAGAGGATTAATCTTATGAGATGTCGTCTCCCAATCTTTCGACAAAAATGGACGCGTTGGTTTGCGTACTATCGCTCGGCGTCGGGAGAGTGACCCCACTACCACTGGTATTTACCAGGGTGAGAATATCGCCGGTTGCTAATGTAACAAGACCATGACCAGTGTCTGGCACGCTCCCAATATTTTCCATTTCTATCACTGGTGAACCATTTAAATCCAGTGTGAATTGGTTGGCGGCTGTACCAGACACAGAGAAAACAACCCTATATTCACCAGCATTGCTTACTACAATTGAGGAAGAGTTAGAAAGCGAAAGTCCACTTGTAGCGTAATAGGCAGCAAAAGTAACAGCACTCCCTGTAGGGACGGTTTCTGCATTTATATTGGAAAAGTGCCCGTACTCAGGCGGCACAACGGTGGCAACAGGGCCAGTAGGACCGGCAGGACCAGCAGGGCCAGCAGAGCCAGCAGAGCCAGCAGGACCGGGAGAGCCGGCAGGACCGGGAGAGCCAGCAGGACCGGGAGATCCCTGAGATCCAACTCCATCTCCATATACTTCAATTTCCCAGAGGGAGAAGTTTGTGCGTGCAGGTGAATAGCTCGTTGCATAAATACGAAGATAGCGGCCAAGACCTGAAAGCCCTGTCAGCACCTGATTTCCACCACTATTTGTCGTAGTGCTATAGATCGATGTCCATGTTATTTGATCAACGGAATCCTGAATCTGGTATCTTATGGCATATGCCCTTTCCCAGTGCAGGTTCACTTTATTGATAAAATATAAGTTTTGCAGGTCAATTTGCAGCCATTCTGTTCTGTTTCCTCCTATTTCCGACGACCAGCGTGTGGTAGGATTGCCATCCACTGCATTAGAAGATGGGTGCCGTGGATCTTCTGAAGATGCAGTCGTGGGCTTCTGATATGCAAGATTGATCCCATCAGATGGTAGATGCCTCTTAGTCGATTGACTTTGTTGGAGGTGGGAGGCAGAGGGTAGCTTATTTGCCAACTCTGCTCTATGGGCCGACACTCCTGGAATCACAAAGATTGCTAGAATAACAACCAGTACGAGATTTAACCCTAGTAGAATTGCTCGACGTTTCATTCTCTTCCTTTTTTCGTACGACTTTTCCTCAATCTATAGCCAGTATAGAGAGTCCTATAATAGATAATTTTTTATGTATGGAGGAGGGAAAAGCGGGCGAGTCTCGCTGCTGCCTAATTACGTTAGTGATTGAGCAGACCGTAGATAGAGAGACCTGTCAAGGTGCCGACGAAGACCTTACCATTAGCAATTGTTGGCACAGAAAATTTTACATAACTGTCGAGTCCATCGCGTGAGGAATTCTGCACACTATTATAGAGTTCGTTGCCGAGATTCGTTGCGTCATATGCACGTAGGATGCCGGGGCCATAGGGATTACATCCCATGTAAAAACAGACTGAGGGAGGGCTAATGATCCATACGATGCCAGTATCACTAATATTTCTATTACTGGAGATTGAAGGGATTACGCCAGGGAATTGAAAAATCTCAGGTGTTTCAGAGGTTGGATCTGGCGCAAGTGTATCATTGCTTAGTTGAAATGCTTTCAGATTATCATTCATGCCACTGATGTAGACCCATTGCCCATCTGGAGAGGTCCAATAAGCAGGAGTCGAGAACTGCCTGCCTATTGTATAGGGAGGTAACTCTTGAAGTACCTTATCGATAGAGGTCAAATTTTCTTCTGGGGTATCACATACTAGCTTTGGATCGTTTATGTAATGTCCCATATTGTCCCGGTTGATGACATAGATGCGCCCTTCTTTACCTCCTCCAATCATCAAGTGAGGATGAGGTGTGTTGATCTGATCGGGAAGTAGGAGAGGACTACCTGAACCTAAATCTTTATCTGCTGCGGAGAGGCATGCCTGGTTAAACGGCGTGAAGTAATCGGCTAGGCTCAGCTCTTTTTGTGTATTGAGCTTGATAATGCTATCGCCAGCATCAAGGCCACCCGTAGTGAGGTCAAAGGTGCCGTTGCCGGTTATGAAATAGATATTGCCATTGGTATCGGCTGCTGGTCCAGCCCCACTCATCCAGATGCCACCTTCCTGACCATTGGGAGTAACATTGTAAACATCTGTAGTTACCTGGTGTAAGGCTCTACCATTATATATATATCCAATGAGCCAGCCGTGATATGGACCGGTATCGCTGAAGGAGGCCCAGGAAACATAGACGACACCTCTGGAGAGGAGTAAGGCTGAACGCTGGTTTTCGATGCCAGCATTAAAGCTTACTTTGCCACTAGAAGTGCCATCGCCTGTTCCAGAGATCCTGGCCTGAATGGTAATGGGGCTACCGGGTTTCTCTGAACCAGTCTTGATATCAAGTGCATGTAGTTGGTGAGCATACTGGCCACCATTTTCTTTCGTCATAGTGTCAACATAGAGAATATCGGTGGTCGGATCGATGACAGGGGTACCGGTGATGCCAATTTCAGGAGAGATATCTTTATTGGAATACTGTTGGAAAAGATCAATTGCAGGAACAGTAGTCACTCTAGAACTAAGAAAACTGGTTTTCCACAATGGGGCAATAGCTACTGTCTGATCAGCATCGAAGGCGTAGACGCTGTCATGTTCGGTCGCTACAAAGACCACATTATGGATATTTTTGTTGATGCGTACGTGGGGGAGAAAGAGGGGTTGGGTATAAACCTGTCCATCAACGGGGTACGTTACGCGTTTGCCAAATTGACTGCTATTTACATTACCAGTGGTGAGAATAGACTCATTGGCATTGAGGCCACTGCGAGAAGGATCGTTGTGGTATGTGACAACCGCCGCATTGGTTGAAATATCTCCTGTTTTGGGGGCATTATGAATAGTAGAAGCAAATAACGGATACGGTGTTCTTAAAAAGGGCGTACCAGGAAGGATGATTATGATAATGAGAAGAAAAAAACTCCTGAGAGGGTGAAATTGTTTATAAATTTTCTGGTAGATATCATTTCGATACAGCATACAAATCCTCTTCTTATGATCCTAGAGATATTGATTTAGAACAAGTTAGCGCTTCTTAAAGGCATATTGTTAGTATATAGGGCTCTTATTAATAATACATATATATATAGCGTAACTCTTCAGGCCTCCTCGCCACCTGCGGTGGCTCGACTCCGT
>JACDAE010000710.1 GCA_013695595.1 Ktedonobacteraceae bacterium
GGATACACACCTTCCCAGATGATGATTGTGCTGGCGGCACGTGCGTTGGCTGGTGTGCGTACCGTCTTTGTCGGCGTGGGCCTGGCGAATATTGCCTGCAACCTCGCCCGCTACACCGTCGCGCCCGATCTTGAACTGATCTATGAGTCAGGTGTCTATGGTGCACAACCAGCTCGCTTGCCGCTCTCCATTGGCGATCCCACGCTCGTGACGGGGGCAACCTCCGTCGTCTCGATGGCCGATCTGTTTGGGTTGTATCTGCAGCGTGGCCTGGTGGAAGTTGCTTTATTAGGTGGAGCACAGATTGATCGCTTCGTCGAGAAAGCCACGCCACAGCAATTAATGGGCAATAACGTATTCTGCACGAGCCTGGCTGGCGAGGAATTCGCACGCTTACGTACGTGGGGGACACATCCAAATCGCATGGCCGACTATACGCTTGCCAGCCCTTCATCTATCTGCGATTGCCCACAAAATCTGCTCGAACCTATCCTGTTGAGTAAGGCAGCCGCCCTTGGCTCGCGTGTACGTTTCGATACCGAATACTTCTCGCTTGAACAGGATGCCGATAGCGTGCTTGCCACCGTACGTGACCGCATCAGTGGCAGCACCTATCAGATCAGGGCGAAGTATCTGCTTGGTTGTGATGGTGGTCGCAGCGTGGTTGCCAGAGATATTGGCCTCCCCACAGAGGGGCAGATGGACGTTGCCGGGAGCATGAACATCGTCTTTTCAGCGGATCTCTCGAAATACGTAGCGCATCGACCCGGCGTGCTCTACTGGGTGCTACAACCCGGCTCCAACATTGGTGGAATCGGCATGGGCACGATTCGTATGGTGCGTCCGTGGAATGAATGGCTGATTATCTGGGGCTATGATATCAACGATCCTCCGCGCAACGTCGACGACGAGGCCGCGATCAAGATTGCGCACAATCTGATCGGCGACGACACTATCCCGATCAAGATTCGCTCTACCGCCCTCTGGAGCGTCAATCGCCTGTATGCGACACGCTACTCGAACGGGCGTGTGTTCTGCGTCGGCGATGCCGTCCATCGGCATCCACCATCCAACGGGCTTGGCTCGAATACCTCTATTCAGGATTCCTATAATCTTGCCTGGAAGCTCGCTCTGGTGCTGAAGGGAAAGGCCGATGCCGCGCTATTAGAGACCTACAACGTCGAACGCACGCCTATTGGCAAGCAGATCGTTGAGCGTGCGAACAAGAGCATCGAAGAATTTGGTCCGATCTATGATGCGCTGGGCTTCAGTGAAGCCAGAGACGTTGAACAGATGCGTGCTGGTATGGAATCGCGCAAAGATGACACTGCGCGGGGTGCCGAACAGCGTGAGAAATTACGGAAAGCTATTGAACTCAAGAACTATGAGTTCAATAGCCATGGGGTTGAACTCAACCAGCGTTATCACTCGCCTGCCGTTGTCTCTGATGGGACGCCTGAGCCTGCCTATACACGTGACCAGGAGCTCTACTATCAGCCAACGACCTGGCCGGGTGCGCGATTGCCGCACTGCTGGCTGGAATACGAGGGGCAGACGGTCAGCACATTGGATCTGGCGGGCAAAGGCCGCTTCACCCTCTTCACAGGTATTGGAGGCGACGCCTGGAAAGAGGCGGCGACAGAGGTCTCCACGCATACAGGTGTGGAGATTGCCAGCTTCGTGATCGGTCCTGGTCGTGAGGTGCTGGATATCTACGACGACTGGGCACGCACGCGAGAAGTGAGCGAAAGTGGCTGTGTACTGGTGCGACCCGATGGTCATGTGGCATGGCGGCAAGATGCAGCTCGTAACTGCAAAGTGGAGCTTGCCAGCGCGATGCAGCAGATACTTGGTCGCCAATAAGCGATACGCAAGAAAACAATATTGATCCAGGCAAATATCGTATAAAAGAGATATGATATTTGCCTGAATTTGTATCTGGTTGGATCACTTATCGACTGACCAGGAAGGAGTAATGTGCATGTACCAACCCCGGATAGGAGATCCCCTGGATGCACTCGATACGCCGTCGATGATTATCGATCTGTCTTTGATGGAGAACAATATCACCAGTTTGATGCAGCGTTTCAGAGATGAAGGGACACATGTCAGGCCACACCTGAAGACGGTCAAGAGTGTTGAATTGGCGCACCAGTTGTTAGTGGCGGGTGCCATTGGCGGATGTGTTGCGAAGGTGAGCGAGGCGGAAGTCATGGCGCAGGGTGGCATTGAAGATCTCTTAATTACCACTGAAATTGTAGGCACACCAAAGCTGGCGCGGCTGGTAGCGCTGGTGCAAAAGTATCCACATATCAAAGTCGTCGTCGATAGTTTGATTGGGGCACAGGTTCTGAACGAGGCAATGCAGCAGGCGCAGTTGACCATAAATGTACTGATCGATCTGAATGTTGGACAAAACCGTTGTGGCGTCATGCCAGGAGAGGAAGCTCTTACGCTGGCTCATGCTCTCAGTGAAATGAAGCAACTCCATCTTGTCGGGGTACAGGGCTATGAGGGCCATTTGCAGCATGTTCATGATCAGGGAGAGCGTGCCCAACGCTGTCGTCAGGCGATGGAGGCGCTTACCACGACGGCTGCTGCGTTGAGAGCCGCTGGTTTTCCCATCGAAATTGTGACAACCGGCGGAACGGGAACTGCTGAAACATGTGCCAACTATACAGGCGTAACAGAAGTGCAGCCGGGTTCTTTCATTTTCATGGACACCGATTATCGCAATGCCCTTGGCCCATGCTACGCCAATGCGTTGACCGTCCTTACAACTGTCATCAGCCGCCCAACTCCCACCAGGGCCGTGATAGATGCTGGCCTCAAGTCACTCTCCATTGATAGCGGCATGCCTGAGCCCAAAGGAGTGCCCGGTGTAATCTATCTGCCAGGGGGAGATGAACATGGTATTTTAACGTGGGAGGAGCGTGAGGGTAACCCTCCGCTGGAGGTGGGCGATCGTATCGAAATGATTCCCAGCCATATCGATACAACCGTCAATTTGCATGATTATTATTATGCGTATCGCGATGGGCAATTGGAGGCAATCTGGCCGGTTGATGCCAGAGGGAAAGTTCAATAAGAAAGAGTATGCACTTCTTTCGTCTGTTATCATACAAGAAGGATGCATCTCTTCCGTGAGATACATCGTACTATAAAGAAAATGGAGATGCAGACTAATGGATAAGGCAGGTATTGAAGCCGTATTTGAGAAGGTCGGCCTGACGCGTTTGAAAAAAGATATCGACGCATTGGCCCGACCATCGATCCGGTTAACATTAACCAAGGTAGATGAGTCAACATTGCAAGCAGGAGTATCAAAGTTCGGTGGCGTACCGGATCTCCCCGATGGCACTGCATGGCCTGAGAAGAAAGGTCAGCCGCAATCGTTTATTGCGCAGATACGCCTTGAGGATGTCCATGCGTATGATGTAGATAAGGTGCTACCTGAGAAAGGGACGCTCTGGTTCTTCTACGATGCGGCTCAGGAAACCTATGGAGATGATCCAGCAGATCGTGAGGGCTGGTCGGTGCTCTTTGCGATGAGTGCAGCACCCAAACGCGCTACCGTACCCGCAAAGCTGGCAGCAGAGAGCCAGTTTCATGCCAGTTTGCTCAGCTTCGCGACTGAATATACACTTCCTCAGGACCCTAAAGTAGAAATCACCGCGTTTGACTGGAGTGAAGAAGAACAAAAGAAGTATGAGCAGATACTCAGTACCTTTCCTTCTAAAGAAGAACATGATACATTACATAATCGCCTGCTTGGTAATCCCGACACTATTCAAGACGACATGCATATTCAATGTCAGCTCACCTCGCATGGAGTGACGGATGCGGATGATCCAAAGGCGAAGGAATTGGCGAAGGGCACGATGGATTGGCAGTTGCTCTTGCAGGTGGACTCCAACGAGCAAGTTGGCATGCATTGGGGCAGTAGTGGTATGCTGTATTATTGGATAACGCGTGCCGATCTCCAGGCTCAACAATTTGGTGCAACCTGGCTTGTGCTGCAATCTGATTAAGAAAACTATCTGCAAGCACAACTTCACAAAACGAGGAGGATGAGGATGAAGCATTTTATTTATTTGCGCTGTGTGATCTTAGTATCTATGATTGCTCTACTGATCTGTGGATGTTCTAGCGTCACGATAACGACGGGCGGCAATTCGAATACTGGAAGCACGGGTTCAGGAAGCACGAATACTGGAAGCACAGGTTCAGGAAACACAAATTCGGGCTCCAGTGGGGGGACACCGAATTGGGGCGTACAGACAAAGACCTCTAGTTGTCGTGCTCAAGGGAAGCTGCCAGATCTGGCCTGTACTCCGGGGGCTATTATTACTACAGCTACAAAGGCAAAGATATGTGTATCGGGGTATTCCAGCTCAGTACGTAACGTGCCAACGAGCGAAAAGAACCAGGTATACGCTGAATATGGTATACAGAGCCATACCACAGGTCAGTACGAAGTTGATCACGATGTAAGTCTGGAACTGGGTGGGTCAAATGATATTGCCAATCTCTGGCCCGAACCAGCAAGTCCAAAACCAGGCTTCCATGAGAAAGACAAGGTTGAGAACTATTTGCATAGCCAGGTCTGCTCCGGGGCCATTTCTCTCAAGCAAGCACAGGTAGAGATTGCGACGAACTGGCTGGCTGTCTATAACAGTATGCAAGGTAACTAAGCCTCTTTTTTTGTGTCTGGTATAGCATTGCTTTCTGGCAACGGTATACCAAGCACATCATTGATGCCTGGCGAGATGAGTTGCCAGAAAAGGTACCCCAGTTGTTCCGCTGCTGGTGCGAGATCATGATCCAGCCACCAGATCACCAGAGCCAGCAGCGAGCCAGCACAATGCATTGCGAGTAATCCCGCGTCGACATTGCTGGTGCACTGCTCAATATGTGCCTTCAAGACGCGACGTTCTATCAATGATGCCAGCCATCTATGCATGCGTATGACAATAAATGGTGGCCCCCCCTCCTTGAACAAAGCACGATAGAGTGCATGGTGCTCAGCTATATGTTGGAACACATGAATGCTCAGCGACTGGTAAGTGGCTGGAAAGCCCGGTGCCAGTTCAACATCTTTGGTGAGATCCTCAAACAGGGCAAGCAGGCTCTCTTCTAGCAATTGTTCTTTATCATGGTAATGAAGATAGAAGGTTGCTCGTCCAATGTTTGCGCGTTCCGTAATATCTTGCACGGTGATAGAATCATATCCTCTTTCAACAATTAATGCGAAAAATGCATCACTTAACATTTGCTGTGTACGGTGAATGCGACGGTCGACGACTTGTTTCCCTTTCATTGCATATCCTCTTCCCAATACTGGACAAAAATGCTTGAATGTCTGGCTTTGTAGAGCATGGCCCAATTCTCTTGACAGGGATATTGGCGTATCCTATACTTCTTAATAGACATAGTGTCCATGAATAGACACTAAGTATTATACCATAGCAACACAAGGTGTGTCTGTAGCGATTCTCACTGCCTATGGATAATAGAAATAGAAAGTGGCTAGAGAATCCGCTAAGGAGTATGACAATGATCGTGAAAGATAGCACGATGGTAGATAACGACGAGAACAGATTAGAGGCGATCCCCCAGCCGCCGACGAAGATGCTGGTTGGAAATTTGTTGGATGTGATGGGTGGAACGCCAACGCAAGATATAATCAAGTTGGCGCGTGAATATGGGCCAATTATACAGCTTGATTTGCCTGGCCGACAGATGAGCGCGGTTTCCGGTTTTGACCTGGTTGATGAACTTTCGGACGAGAGTCGGTTCGACAAAAAGGTCTGGACGCCGCTCAGAAGGGTACGCACCTTTGCGGGTGATGCTCTCTTTACAGCGGAGACACAGGAACCGAACTGGCATAAGGCGCATAATATCTTGCTACCAAACTTCAGCATGAAGGCCATGCAGGGCTACTTCCCGATGATGCTAGATATTGCGCAACAATTAACGGAGAAGTGGGCGCGTCTGAATGTGAATGACGAGATCGATGTGCCGGGTGATATGACGCGCCTGACGTTGGATACGATTGGCCTATGTGGTTTTGATTATCGTTTCAACTCGTTCTATCGCGAGAATATGCACCCATTTGTGGAGAGCATGGTGCGTGCACTGGGTGAGTCGATGGAGAGCATGCAGCGGCTTCCGGTGCAAAATAAACTGATGGTGCATAAGCATCGCCAGTTGCAGGCCGATATGGATTTCATGAACGGTATGGTTGATCGTATCATTCAAGAGCGCAAAAAAAGCAAAGATCAGGCAGCCAAGAACGATCTTTTACAGTACATGCTCAACGGGGTAGATAAGCAGACGGGCGAGGGGCTTGATGATACCAATATCCGGCACCAGATTATTACATTTCTTATAGCGGGACATGAAACGACGAGTGGACTGCTTTCTTTTGCACTCTACTTCTTGTTGCATAATCCTGATGCCCTGGCAAAGGCGTATGCGGAAGTGGATCGCGTGCTTGGTCCTGATCCAGCGGTTGCTCCGACATTTGCACAGGTTAATCGTCTGAAATACGTTGGGCAGATCTTGAAAGAGTCATTGCGTCTCTGGCCTACCGCGCCGTTATTCTCGGTCTATCCTTACGCCGGAGAGGCCGTGCTCGGTGGCAAATATAAGGTCACGAAGAGGCAAGATATCGCCGTGTTGATCCCAATGTTGCATCGGGATAAGAGCGTCTGGGGTGAGGATGCCGAGGAGTTCAATCCAGATCACTTTACGGTCGAGGCCGAACAGGCGCGACCAGCTAATGCCTATAAACCCTTTGGCAATGGACAGCGCGCCTGTATTGGACGCCAGTTTGCTATGCAGGAAGCGACCCTCGTGCTTGGGATGGTTCTCCAGCGTTTCAACCTGATTGATTTTGCGAACTATCAGCTCAAGATCAAAGAAACATTGACGCTCAAACCTGATGGCTTCAAAATCAAGGTGCGAGAGAGAACGAATGCCGAGCGCACAATTGTCTTGCAGCAAGAGGCAAAGGTCGTCGAACTCCCTATGGAGACCATCAAGCCAGCAACAGTGAAGCAGCATCATACGCCGTTACTTGTGCTCTTTGGCTCGAATCTGGGCACGGCAGAGGATATCGCGCATCGCATTGCTGAAGATGGCGAAGCACGCGGCTTCAGTGCCAGCGTAGCCGCATTGGATGATTACACCAATGCTCTGCCACGCGAGGGCGCATTGGTCGTGGTGAGTGCCTCATATAACGGGACGCCTCCCGATAATGCAGGCAAATTCTGTAGCTGGATCAAAGAGACGGATCTGGCCGCCGATGCATTCAAAGGTGTCAATTACACAGTGTTTGGGTGTGGCAACAGAGAGTGGGCATCGACCTTTCAGGCCATTCCGCGCCTGATCGATGATAATCTGGAGAAGCATGGGGCGAAACGCATCTATCAACGTGGCGAGGGCGATGCCAGCGACGACTTTGATGGACAGTTCCAGATGTGGTACCGCTCTTTGTGGGGGACATTGGCGCAGGAGCTATCAATTGACCTGGGTGAGAGCGCGACTCCTAAGCAAGAGCCCATGTACGAGGTTGAAGTGATCAAGGGAACGCAGCCGCTCAACACCTTTGTGGCTTCCTTCGGCGCACTCTCTATGCAGGTAGTGGGGAACCGCGAACTCAACACTGTAACGGGACCTCATCCATCTGAGCGCTCGACGCGCCACATTGAGATTGCCCTGCCAGCAGACGTGACCTATCGTGCAGGAGATCATCTGGGCGTGATCGCGCACAATAGTGCCGCAATCGTACAGAGAGTCACCGCTCGCTTCGGATTTGACCCTGAGAATAAGATACGTTTGCACGCGACCAGTCAGAGAAGGACGCACCTGCCGATTGAGCAACCTGTAAGCATCTCCACCTTGCTGACAGATTATGTTGAGCTTCAGGATGTTGCGACGCGCACGCAGATAAAAGTGTTGGCGGAGCAGACGCAGTGTCCACCCGACAAAAAGAAACTGCTAGCTCTCTCAGGTGATGATGAGGCCAGTATTACACGCTATCGCGCTGAAGTGCTGATGAAGCGCAAGTCACTGATCGATCTGCTAGAGGAGTTTCCAGCCTGTGAGTTGCCGTTTAACATGTACCTGGAACTGCTGTCGCCGATCCGGCCACGGTACTATTCCATCTCCTCCTCGCCATTGCAGAAAAAGGATACCTGTAGTATTACTGTAAGCGTGGTAAAGGGACTGGCAAAATCGGGTCATGGCGAATTTACAGGATTATGTTCCAACGATCTGGCCAATAAGGCAAAGGGTGATACCATCTATGCATTTATACGTGCTGCTCAGGCACCTTTCTGGCTCCCTGAAGATGCTCGTACGCCGTTAATTATGGTTGGCCCTGGCACAGGTCTTGCACCATATCGGGGCTTCTTGCAGGAACGCGTCGCTTTGCAGCAACAGAGCGTGCAGATTGGAAGGTCGTTACTATTCTTCGGGTGTCGCCATCCACAGCAGGACTTCATCTATGAGGAGGAATTGAACATCTTCGTCGAGCAGGGGACCACAGAACTGGCAACGGCCTTCTCGCGTTTGGAAGAGAAGAAGGTCTATGTACAGGATAGAATCTGGGAGTCAAGGGACAATGTCTGGCAATTGCTTCAGGATGGCGCGATCATCTACGTCTGTGGTGATGCCAGTAATATGGCCCCTGATGTGCGCAAGACTTTTGCCGCCATCTATCAGGAGCAAACAGGCAAGAGCATTGACGATGCGGAACAGTGGCTGAAGCAATTGACGGATGAGCAGCGCTACCTCGTGGATGTGTGGG
>JACDAE010000728.1 GCA_013695595.1 Ktedonobacteraceae bacterium
CGTTGTCCCGTCTTAGCGCACCAACGTTGCCAGGCGCTTCACCCCTTCTTCGATCTGGTCCGGTGTCAGGGCACAGAAGGGCAGGCGCACAAAATGTTCCCCCAAATGAGCGGTATTTTCATGTTCATCGAGCGGATCGGCGAAGAAATCTTTGCCATTCGTCAAGGTAAGGCCAATGGCCTGCGCTCTTGCCAGCAGGTTGCTGCAATCGATCTCCTCTGGGAGGTTGATGCTGACGAAGAAGCCACCCTCCGGCTCGGCGAATGGCACACCGGGCAGATACGTTTTCAACGCAGCAATGATGGCTTGTAGGCGAGGAGCATAGAGCTGCTTCAAATTTTCAAGGTTGCTATCAAAATAGCCACGTTTATGGAATTCGACAACGGCGGCCTGCGTTGGCAAAACGGGCGCGAGTATCGTTTCTTCCATCAGCTTGATCAATCGCTTCACCAGATCACCCGGTCCGATTAGATATCCCACGCGTAGAGCTGGACTGATGAGCTTGCTATAAGAGCTGAGTGTGAGCGTACGGGCTGGATTGAGATCGCGCAACAAGGGTAACGATTCACCAGAGTAGCGCAATGTGCGGTAAGGCACATCCTCGACCAGCCAGAAATCGTAGCGTTCGACCAGGTCGACCAGAGCCTGTCTTTTGGCTGCCGAGGTCGTCACACCGGCTGGATTCTGGAAATCGGGGATGACATAGAGAAAAGCTGGTTTCTTTTGTATGATTGCCTCTTCCAACTTCGCAAGGTTCACTCCATCGGCTTCTAGAGGGATGCCAATCACCTTTGCACCGCGTCGTCGAAACGTCTGGATCGCCCTATCGTAACTTGGTTGCTCAGTCAGGACCACGTCGCCCGGTTTAACCAGGAGAGCGGTGAGCAGATCTTGCAAATGGAGCGAGCCGTTGCCGACGATAATCTGCTCCGGAGCCACACGGTATTGCTCGCCCAACATTGTGCGCAGGGGAAGGTAGCCTCCATAGTTGCCATATTGAAGAATCGTTTTGCCATCAGGACCTTCTAGCACTGATTGCATGCATTCGCTCAGCAATGTTGTGGGTAGCGCCTCTAGCGCTGGAACGCCCCTCGTAAATAGAATTTGTGCGGTTCCTACCTGTCCCTGCATTGAAGTATGTCTCCTCTTTTTGTGCGTTGACTAGATTCAAGAATGGATTAATACTATTTTACCTTGTGGTTCGCCTGATGCCAATAACCGATGAGCTTCGGCGGCCTGTTCGACGGGGAACGTTCGTGCGATCATCGGCGTGATGACTTTTTCCGCGACCAGTTGCAAAGCCTGCTGCATATTCTGGGGCGTGGTATGTAATAATCCACCACCAATGACATGGACGCGTTTGAGTCGCCAGGCCTGTGTATTGACGGTTGACTCTTGTCCGCCGAGGTTGCCGACCAGGATAATTCTCCCATCATGTTGTGATGCCTCGATGCTGGCCTCAAGCGTGGAGCCAACGAGTTCGACAACCAGATGAACTCCTTCTGCACCTTGAAGCATTTTGCCCAGGTCTTGCTCACGGTGGTTGATAACGCGATCAGCCCCCAACTGAGAGAGCGCATCGGCACGTTCGCTATTACTAGCAGTGGTAATAACATAAGCACCTGCATGTTTGGCAAGCTGAATGGCAAAGGTGCCAACCCCGCTGGAACCTGCCCAGATAAGGACACGCTCACCCGCTTTAAGGTGGCCCAGATCAAATAAACTGGCCCATGCCGTTGAAGCAGCCAGACCAGCCGCGACGGCCTGCTCAAACGAGACGCCAGCGGGAATGCGTGCCAGATCGGATGCGGGTGCTGCTATTTTACCAGCATAGCCACCACCGCCTTTTGCTGCTACCGCATTATCTGTGAGCACATGTTCGCCTTTGTGGAAGCCGTTCGCATCTTGCAAAACTATGCCAGCCGCCTCCAGACCGGGTGTAAAGGGCATGCGAGGTACGGGTCGCGTCCCTGCTCGCTGAAACAGGTCGAGGTGATTGACGGTGGTTGCCTTGACTTCGATGAGGACATCTTCAGGTCCAGGAGTTGGATCAGGTACTTCCTGTACCTGTAATACTTCTGGATCGCCATGCTTTGCCAATTGTACAGCTTTCATGCGTCTATATCTCCTTACTAAGAGTATGATGTTGACGTGTGTCTCTTTGTTTTTCATTGTATGCGTATCTTCGATCGACCGCAAGGTGGCATCCCTTTTTCGACGCGAGAAAACACGTAAAAAATGGCTTCCCTACCATGATGACATTCTGAAAGAACATGTTTTTTCGACCGATCGGCCAGACTGCGAAAATCTGGGCGCCCCCTCGATGAAAGAGCGGGTTGACAGGGCTATTCTTCTGGTGCTATTCTTAACTCTACTGGTTGAGAAATCGATTTCTCAACAAGAATTATCTCTGGAGTGAGTGCAATGACAGTGGTGAAGATGCGCGATGTGGCTGCCCATGCGGGGGTTAGCGTTTCGACGGTCTCGAAAATTTTGAGTGGGAGTGCGGCTTCCAGCCAGATACCCGCGCATACTATTGAGCGTGTCCGGTTATCGGCCTCACAACTTGGCTACATCCCAAATGCCGTTGCCCGTAGCCTGCGTACGCAGCGAACGCGTGAGATTGGGGTTGTGTTAGGGATGGAGACCTATCCAGAACCGGCTGCACTGACCCTGGATGGAGCCTTCTTGTTGGGTTTAATAGATGCAGCCACCGTGTGTCATCTGCCAGGAGTAGTCGTTTATCCTCGTGAGGCGAACGGCGTTATTGCCAACATCTCGCGCTATCTCGATGGACGGATTGATGGCTTACTGGTCCGTTCCTCGACGCCTCATCAGGAGGAGCAGTTGCTGCGCTTGCTGGCTGAATCTCCCTTACCAGTGGTTGCCATCTGGACGCAGGACGTTCCCACGACAGTTGGTTATGTTGATGTTGATCATTTTACCGGAGCCAGGCAAGCTGTAAAGTATTTGTTGGAGCTTGGGCATCGGCGCATCGCGTATGTGGAACCTGCACCAGTGTTTGAGCACCCTCATTTTCTTGCGCGTTATCGAGGATATCAACAGGCGCTTTTAGATGAGCAGATTCAGCCGCGTCCTGAGTGGCATGTTATTGGGGTCGAGCGGGAGAAGATTGAGGCGTTACTGAACGCGCCAGAGCCAATCACGGCCATCTTTACCCCCAATGATATCACTGCCGGTGAGGTGGCAACGCTCTTGTACTCCATGCGCCTGCACATTCCCACTGATATTTCATTGGTGGGTTTCGACGATATCGCGAATGCTCACTTGATTGCTGGCGGCCTCACGACCGTTCACCAGCCAATTCAAGAGATAAGCATGCAGGCGATGCGTAATCTGACAGCGTTGATTGCTGGAGGGTCTGCGGAGGAGAGTCGAACAGTTTTAGCACCGAGGCTGGTGATACGAAACTCGTGTGCGCCGCCCATTGTGTTATAGGGGATTTTGAATCGGAAAGGAGGTTACTTTGATATTTGTTCTATGGTGAACAAATAGGCAGACTGATTTCAAGGAAGGAAGAAGATACATATATCTTCAGTCTCAAGGACACATTGCTTGTGTCTCTTGCATAAACAAGGAGGATGAAAATGATGTTTCGTCAACGCAGGATGCAGATCGCTTGTGTATTAAGCACGTTCCTCACGATAACAATGCTTGCTGCAATGCAAGTAGCAAACATATCCCCCGCCCATGCAGCCGGCTACACTGTAACAGTTACCCCTTCGCAAAAGTATCAGAACATTCAGGGCTGGGGCACCAGCATGGCATGGTGGGCAAATATCATTGGTGGTTGGAGCAATAGTAAGCGTACTGCTCTGGCCGATGCGCTGTATAACCCGACCACAGGGATCGGCCTGAATGTGTTGCGTTACAACTTTGGTGCCGATGGACCCGGCAATGTTTGTCATAATCAGATGAAGGCTGGACGCAATGTTCCTTCATTTGAACCCACAAAGGGCAATTATGTCTGGACAAACGATGCCAATCAGCTCTGGGTCGCGCAGGCCGCAAAGGCACGTGGGGCCAATGTGTTTGAGGGATTTGTGAACTCGCCACCAGCCTGGATGCTCGATAATAGTTGTACTGCCGGGGGAGCTGTACATAAGGATAACATCAGCCCGGCCAATTATGGAGAATTTGCCAGTTATATTGCCACCATCGCGAAACACTTCCATGATAGTTTTGGTATTACGCTGCAAACGGTTGAACCTTTTAATGAGCCGAGTGCAAGCTGGTGGAATTCGTCCGCTACTCAGGAGGGAATGTATGTCGCTCGCAGCACGCAGAATGCGATTATTCCCCTGGTTGCCAGTGAGCTGTCTAAGAATGGCGCGTCGGCCTACACAGGAGTCTCGTCGCCCGATGACAACGGTGTAGCTGGCTCAAACACCGATTACAATGCGTATTCAAGCAGCACAAAAGCCAATTTAGTGCAATGGAACACGCATACCTATAGTGGAAGCGATGCCGATCGTGCCTATGCCTACACCAATATTGGACAAAAAGATAACAAGCGGCTCTGGATGTCCGAGTGGGGTGTAGGATCGCAGGGTTCTCCAATAGGAGCGGCGTTGAGGCTTTCCAGTCAAGTTCTCGACGACGAACAGCATCTTCATCCAGCTTCCTGGGTGGCCTGGCAGGCGGTCAATGAGGCTGGTGATACGGCCAATAGTGTGTGGGGCCTGGCCTATCGTGACGCGAACGATAACATCTCCTATCCAGCTCGTTACTATGCGATGGGCAACTATAGTAAGTACATACGGCAAGGCGCTCAGATGATTGGCAATAGCGATGCCAGCAGCTTTACCACCTATGACGCAAGTGCGAAGACGTTAACGATTGTCACGACGAACAGTTCGACCAGTAGTGAGACGATCAGTTACAATCTCGCAAATTTCAGTAATGCAGGATCAGCTGCGACTCCTCATCAGACGAGTGCGAGCGAGAACCTGAAACAACTGGCAAATATTGGCATTTCAGGCAAGAAGTTTAGCGCAACCTTGCCCGCCCAATCTATCACGACATTTGTCATTCCGAACGTTGCTTAGTGATGTGGAGACCCGATTATACGGTTTAAAAAATTGATGTGATATCACTATGATGGACCAACTATCATCAGGGTGGGGAAGCCATTTATAATTCCGTGGCCCATGACAGGCCGATGCCGCGCGATGGCATCCCACGAAATTGTAAATGGGCTTTCCTACCCTGGGCACTGTGGTCCATCGTATCGATATTCATTGGTCATCGATCCTCTTGTGCATCTACCCATATTCCCCGAAATAGTGTATTCTCTCTATACATGAGAATAAAGAGGAGAAATATAATTATGTCGGATGATACTATCTCGCCAGTCTGGTTGCACCATGGCTGGTTTGAGGAGGCAACGGCCTGGATACAGGAACAGTTGCATCAATTGCACTACCCTATCACTGGCGATATCAAGCAGGTGTATGCCAGTCCAACTTCCTGTGTTCTCAGTGTGGCGACCACGCGTGGCGATATCTACTTTAAAGTGTCTGCACCTTTATTTAAGTATGAGCCACTATTAACACAGACGATCAGTCAACTACTACCAGCATATACATTGCGCGTGTTGAATGTGGACGATGCACGTTCCTGGCTGCTGATGGAAGATGCAGGTCCGAGCCTGCGCAAGCTGACACTAGAGCAGCGGGATGTAACGCGCTGGCAGGATGCGCTATCCACATTTGCCCGTTTTCAGATCGAAAGCATTCCGTATTGTGCACAACTCGAAGCGGCTGGTTGCCCTGATAGGACGTTGGCAAGAATACCAGAACTCTTTGATGCGCTTCTTAGCGATACGTCCGCGTTTCTGGTAGATCAAAAGGATGGCGTGCCAGGTGATGAGATGGAACAACTTCACGCATTCAAGCCTCAATTGGTTACATTATGTGAAGAATTAGGATGTTACAACATTCCAGACGCATTGCATCATGACGATCTTTCGGCGAACAATATTGCGTTGAACGGACGCAACTATACCTTCTTCGATTGGGCTGAGAGTGCTATCACCCATCCTTTTTGTTCTGTTTTGATCCCGCTACGTGCCGCACGCTATATCTTCAAATTGAGCGAAGACGAGCTGAAAAGTATACGTGATAGCTATCTGTCTCAGTGGGTAGTGTACCAACCCATGGAGAGTTTGCAACATGCATTTGAGTTAGCACAGCGTGTGGCGATCCTCTGTCGTTGTCTCACTTGGCAGTATGTTATTACGCATGTAGATGACCGGGCAAAAGCAGAGTTCCATGATGCTGCCGCATATTGGTTACGTCTTTTCCTGCACAATGGCGAGGAATTTGAAGAAGAGACTCCCTAGTTCTAAGATGCTGATAAGGGTTCAATATTTGCTTTGAGCCAATCGATGAAGCTATCCACGGTTGAGAAGGTGATGGTTGGTGCAATAGAGCCGGGATAGGTGAGCGTTTCGGTTTCGCACCAGGCGGCACCTATGGGTAGCACGCCGGCAGAAGCAGCCTGTTCGGTATCTGTATAGGCGTCACCGATATAGGCGGCCAGGTGAGGCTCCATCCGCCAGTCCGCCAGGATTCTGCGTATAGCCATAGCTTTCACAATTGCATTTGCATCGCCGACCTCAACATGTTCAAAGTATTGTGCGAGACCCAAATATTTGAGCGTATAGACGGCGGTGTACTCGCCCTTGCCAGTCACTACAGCCATCAAGATACCACGCTCGGCGAGCAATTGCAGGGCCTGGATGATCCCTGGAAATGGTGCGGGACATTCTACATGCAATTTCTCATAGATCTCATAATAGAGCTTGAGACCTTCCTCCCACTGCTCAGGCATGACGCGTTGGAAGATGCCAGCCTCCGTCAGGCCAAAGTGAGATGTGACTTCTTGCTCGGTAAAGGGGCGACCCAGGAAATGTTCAAATGCCTGTTGATAGGCTTTAATACAGATGGGGAGAGTGTTTGCAAGCGTGCCGTCGAGATCAAAAATAAAGCCTTTGATATGCATTGCGTCTCCAGAGATGCTGTGTGTTGTGAAGGTAGCAGGTAAAAAAGTAGGTGAGATTTGATGGCCTCACACGTATAATTATATCATATGGTGTGAGAGTCCCATTCAGAGCATCCACACTTCATTGCTCATAGCCTATTTAGCCTATTTTCTATTCCAGGTCTCTGTTCCTGTTGTATCTTAAAATAAGTCTCTCGCGTTATACTGGAAAGATACTTTGTATTCCTTATAGATCAGCTAAGGATGACAATAGTATATTCCCTGATGTGTAAGGAATAACGGTGCGTCATTATACGGGATCTACGTAATTATCAGGCAAATATCAATTGCTAGAAGGATTTTTTTACATGCTCGAAGTGAGAGAAAATGCTTCCTCGTTGTGGCAAAATGTACACTCCTGGTTTATCCAACAACTCAATGATCAAAAGCCGAAGGGAACAATTGCTTCACTTGACGGTGTCCGGGCACTGGCCTTTTTGCTCGTTTTCGACCTGCATGTTAATCATACAGGTGTGTGGAGTGATGGGAACAATCAAATAATTGCTTCTCTTTTTTCGGTAGGAAGGACAGGCGTAACCCTCTTCTTTGTCCTCTCCGGTTTCTTGCTCTTCCTTCCCTATATTCAGGCGATCCTTTTTGAAAAAGAGTGGCCGCGCTCAAAAATATACTATATACGTCGCATCTTGCGCATCTTCCCCGGATATTTCTTTTCACTCTTTATCCTTATAATGTTTACACAGCCGTCTTTCTTACAGCCGCATAACTGGAAACAGTTGGCCCAATTTCTCACATTCACTATGGGATACAACCTTTCTGGCTCAGTCAATGGCCCTTATTGGACGCTAGCTGTCGAGTTCCAATATTATCTGCTCTTGCCGCTGATCTCATTGTGCATATTTGGGTTGACCCGCCTGGTACGTCCAGAAAGACGCCTGTGGGTAGTGGTTGGTTCTCTCTTTGGTATGATCGCCTGGGGTCTGTTGACGGCTCGTTATGGAGCGTATTTTGTCAGCCATCCAGATCAGACATTTCTAGTACCACGCTCGCTCTTCAATGTGGTGCTCTTCATTGTCTATGGCGATCACGGCAAATTCTTTGAGGATTTTGCGGTTGGGATGCTGATTGGGGTTGGCTATCTTTCCATCATGAGGTCGCCACGTAAAGACTATTATTTGCAGAAGATGCAGCACGTCCTCCTCTGGCTTCTGATCATTGTGATTGCACTTTTCCTCTACGTGGCTCTACCAGAGTATAATCTGCCATTTATCCCTTTTGTACTTCAATTCCGTTTCCTTCCCTGGACGAACGAATTCGCCTTTGCTTTGTGTTATGGTTACCTGGTTATTGCTGTGCTTCTCAATCCGGCAGGTGGGTGGCTGACGCGCTTATTTTCCTGGACTCCACTACGCTGGCTAGGGTTAATTTCCTACAGTTTGTATATCTGGCATCGTCCGCTAACCTTGATTTTAGCCGCGAATGTCGGCCAATATTTTCAGCGCCTGCATCCTGTTCTGACTATGAGCCTGTTCTGGCTAACCGCCTTTATGGTGACGGTCGTTTTCTGTTTTTTCCTCTTTGTGCTCATCGAGAAGCCAGGCATGCGCCTGAGTGAGCAATTACGGCAGCAGATACTGCAACGAGAGGCGGATAAGCTAGATGCCACTCAAAAATTGCCGCGCATCTCAAAAGAGCCTTCGGCTTCTGATGTGGCTTCTGCCCACTCTTAACGTATTCTGGCTGGGGGACGTGGTCGATGAAGCGCGGACGCGGCGAGCCTCCATAGCGCTCATCCACCCCTTACC
>JACDAE010000733.1 GCA_013695595.1 Ktedonobacteraceae bacterium
GGTAAGCACAAGGCCCCCTCCACCGCTCCACTCAGCCCCTTACCCCTACTTTCACTTGTCGTACGCCAGATTAGAAGGCGGCGATGCCGCCAACGCCCCCATCAATAGGGATGGTTGCTCCTGTAATAAAGCTGGATAGATCGCTTGCCAGAAAGAGGATCGCGGTGGCAACCTCTTCGGGTCGTCCCAGGCGGCCCAGGGCGGCGAGGTAGGCATAACGACCACGCTGTTCCGGTGAAAGATCTCCCATCTCGCCGCTACCGATGACGCCAGGGGCAACGACATTGACACGAATACCTTTTGTACCCAATTCTTTGCATAACGATCTGGTCAGGCCGATAACGCCTGCCTTTGCAGCCGTGTAATGGGCTTTCCCGCGCATTCCGACGGCGGCCAGACATGCGGCAACGTTGATGATCGATCCACCCGGCTTGACCATATCGAGCACGGCCTGTGTTACCAGATAGACGCTGGTAAGGTTGGTGTTCAATGTGTGCTGCCAGGTTGCCAGTGTGAGTTCTTGAATAGAGGCATGGCTGATGACAGAGGCATTGTTCACAACGATATCAAGCTCCCCAAACTGTTGACGTACCTGTTCCACCAGATTGGTGACCGCCTGCGGATCGCTTACATCGGCCTGGATCGCGAAGCTGCCATTTTTGCCCAGTTCCAATTCTCTGATCAGGCTTGCAGCGGCCTCGCCCTCGGAAGTATAGGTGGCAGCGACCGTGACTCCCTGTTGGAGCAGAGAGGTTACAATCGCTTGTGTGATTTCGTCGTCTCCCCCAATAATCAGTGCCTGTTTGCCTGCTAAATCTAGCTTCATGCGTTTGCCGATGCCTCCTCTTCCAGCATTACGTGCCCTTCGGTGGGAGAGGGAGCGAGAGGTGCGCAGAAAAACACCAGCGTTGTCTCTTCAGATCCCGTGTTCTGCAGGCGATGGGGCTCATATTTGGGTATAAAAACGGCGGTTCCTGCGCTGGCGACAAGCGTATTCTCATCGCCTTCGATCGTTACCTCACCTTTGACGACATAAAAACTTTCTTCACTATAGGGATGATAGTGTTTCAGAAAGGCTTCGCCGGGTGATAAAGTGAGTGTTCCCAGGTAACCGGCGGTATTGCCGGTTGTTTTCGTGCTCAGCAGGGTGAGCAAGCGTCCGCCTCGCGTTTGTTTGACTGGTTCGACCGCCGAATTATGCACAGATGAGATCATGGGTAAGCTCCTTCCGTTTATCAGGTTTGAATGCTAAGCAGGACGTTTCAAGATGATAGCCGAATTAAAGCCACCAAAGCCACGCGCTCCAACGAGCACATTGCGTATGTGTTTATTGCGAGCTTGATTGGGAACGCAATCAAGTGGGCAGTCGGGATCGGCCTGCGCAAAGCCTATCGTCGGCAAGATGGTATCTGTCTGTAATCCAAGCAGGGCGCAGGCGACATCGACCGTTGAGCCTCCATTGAAAAGGCGACCAAGCATCGATTTTGGGGCGGAGGCAGGGATGTCAGGCAAGGAAGTTCCAAAGACGCTCTGGAGTGCTCTCACTTCAGAAATATCCCCATCCTGTGTTCCCAATCCGTCGCAGATGATCCAATCGATCTCCGAAGGATCAAGGTGGGCCATCTGGAGCGCTTGCGAGATTGCACGTGCATAGGCCCGTCCATCGCTGGCAGGTTCACGCGTAAGGATGCCATCAAACGATTGGCCCCATCCGGCGATCTCCGCGTATACATGTGCATCACGTTTCTGCGCGTGCTCTTTGCTCTCAACGCAAAAGCCAGCACCACCCTCGCCAGCTACGGTCCCTGAACGTGTTGCATCAAAAGGGCGGTAGGGATAAAGACCATCCTCTGGCGACATCAGACCCGATGCCTGATGGGATGCAAACGTGTATGGCGCTAAAGGTGCTTCACAACCACCAACGACCATCGCATCACAGATCCCTTGCGTAATTGTTTTTGCTGCATGTCCCAGAGCTATCGGACCTCCGGCAGCCTCGGCGCAGATATTGCGCCCATAGCCACGAATCTTGTTCTGAATAGAGACCTGCCCTATGCTTGCGGCATAAAACCAGGCAATAGACAGGTAAACACTGACATGTTTTGGTCCTTGCGATCCGCAAATATGGAGCTGCTGCTGACCATATTCGTTGCCACCGGTGCCGGCTGCGAAGACCGCACCAATTTTTGTTGGCCCTTCATCCCTGATCTGTAGACCCGCATCTGCAATAGCCTGTTGCGCACAAACCAGATCAAATTGCGTCCAGCGATCAGTCTGAATAATAATGCGCGGATCAATGAACGCGGCTGGATCAAAGTCTGTTACTATTCCAGCCACCTTGCTCGTGAATTGAGATGCGTCAAATGATGTGATAGCAGATATAAACGATTTCCCGCTGATCATTCCTTCCCAGAAATCAGACACACCTATGCCGGCAGGCGTTATGACGCCAATACCTGTGATAACAGCATCTTCAGGCATCTATGTCACCCTTTCTTGCGGAGAGACGAGAGAGTACAAGAGCGGATTGAAATCCCCCAAAGCCGCTAGCCGTGGAGACGATATTCTGTACAGTCTGTTCCTTTGCTACATTAGGTACATAATCAAGATCACATTCAGGATCGGGAGTACGATAATTGATGGTTGGTGGAATCAGCCCATGTTGGAGAACAAGGGCGCAGGCCGCAGTTTCTATGGCTCCTATGGCTCCTAAAGAGTGCCCGATCATCGATTTAATCGAACTAATAGGAACGTTATGTGCCTGCTCTTGCCAGATTGCCTTAATCGCGTTTGTTTCATGGACATCGTTCTGGCGAGTGGAAGATCCATGTGCATTGATATATTGTATGTCTGCTGGTGCGAAGCCGGCCATTTGCAGGGCGGCCTCAATGGCCTGGATCATGTCAAGCGCATCGCGTTGTAGACCTGTCATGTGATACGCATTCAAGGCACTGCCATACCCTGTAATCTCTGCGTAGATGATCGGCGCGTGGCGCTTTACGGCATGTTCAAGTGATTCTAGAATAAGAAAGGCGCTTCCCTCTCCAAGCACAAAGCCGTTGCGTGTCCCGTCAAAGGGGCGCGAAGCCGTTTTGGGCGCGTCATTTCTGGGTGTTGTGCCTTTGATGGCATCGAATGAGGCTATATTCACGGGACAGATGCCTGCTTCGGAAGCCCCTGCAATGACCACTTCAGCGTCGCCGGAGCGGATCCATTCAAAGGCGTGGGCGATAGCATCGATGCCAGCGGTACAGCCAGTTGAGACGGTAAGAACCGGACCTTGAATGTGAAACTTCGCCGCAATCTCTGCACTCAGGCTTGCAGGTGACATAGCATGATACAGAAATGGAGATGCCAGCGCGGGATCTACATTAAAATCTGTTGCTTGTTTGCTGGTAGTTGCATATTCCTGTTCAAGCCTGATTGTCGAGCCGATGGCGGTACCGGCAGCCACGCCGATACGGGTGGTATCCAGGTCAGCTAGAGGCAGATTACTTTCTAAGAGCGCTTCTGCGGCAGCTACTAATCCGAACTGAGTGTGCCTGCTCGTTCTGGCAATTTCTTCTTCAGTTAGTGCGAAGTGGTGAGGGTCCCAGTCGGTAATAGCGGCCACGACCTGTGAGCGAAAGCGCTCCCGGTCGTCAAGCTGCACAAAGTCGGCTGCCGATTTACCAGTAATCAGGGTTTCCCAGAACGCATCTTTGCCAGTACCGCCTGGTGCCACCACTCCTATACCAGTTATCACGACACGTTCCATACGCGTTTTCTCCTCAATAACTGTGCTATGCAAACTGATGACGATCAATGCGTCATCTTTTCTCTAACTGTAGCTTTTGTATTTGCCAGACAGTTACGTATGAAGTAAGGAAAGAGTAAACTGGTGGTTCTACAATCGCTTCAGTGTAGGGATAAAGAGTGTATTTGTATCCCTTTAATGTCATGGAAAGGAGTGTCACGCGGATGGCACCACGCTGCAGTGTTCAACTTATGGTTGATCTTTTACACGCGAAGGTAGGTGTTCCTTTGAATACCCCAAACATCAACACAGCCTCCTGGGAGGATATGGCAGTCGAGTCTCTTGGATTGACTGAAGTCTGCGCAAGCCTGGAACACACGCTTGGGATTACTATTCCATCGGAAGAAGTTTTTTCCACAAACAATATTCAGGAACTTGTTGCATTCGTGAATTCAATTCAGGCTTAAGGAGAGAAGGATATGGGTTATATTCGTAATGCAGTGCTGATTCATGCACCAGTTGAAGACGTTTTCAAACTGACTAATAATGTGAGAGCATGGCCTGATCTGTTCACCGAGTATGTGAGTAGTGAAGTTCTTGAAGAGACGGAAGATAGTGTCACCTTTCAGTTGACAACGCATCCTGATGCAAGTGGCACACAGTGGAGCTGGGTCTCTACTCGCTGGACAAATGCTGAGCGTAAATCCACCTATTCTAAGCGCAATCCTACCGCTGGACCATTCAAACAGATGGAGCTTCGCTGGTGGTACGATAGCGTCGATGGCACCTCCACTGTGATGACCTGGGAGCAAGAGTTTAGTATGAAGCCGGAAGCCCCCTTTACTGAGCAGGCCGCGACCGATCATCTAAATAGCCAGACAAAGATTCAGCAGCAAGTCATCAAAGAGCGCATCGAACAACGTTGTGGCACAGCTCCTCAGGCCGAAGAAACGTATCGTGGCATCATCGTGGCGAATTATAAGCCGGGCAGTGAAGAGCAGATCGTGGATGCATTCAGGCGTTCAGACGAGACAGATCTTCCACGTAGTATCGGTGTCACATCGCGCCACGTCTGGGTTCAGGGCGACATCTATGTGCATTTCGTTGAGGCGCGTAATTCTCTCCCCACTGTTCTCAAGGAATATGCCAAAGATCCTCTGTTCCAGGAAGTGAAGGCAGAGCTTGATCAGTATGTGACGCTCATTTATCCCGACCTCCCACCATCGGCGAAGCAGATCTATCAGTGGAGATGTCAGGACTGAGCGTGCCGCATCTGTTTTCTGTACGACTGCATGCTTTAAATGTAGGAAGCGAATGGGTCGCGTTCTATTGGAGATTGAGATGTATTCTATCCTCGTCATTGCAAATTTTGTGACACTTGGACTACTGGTCGGCGGCCTGTTCTACGTAAACATGGCGGTTGTGCCAACGTTTACGGCGCTCAGTACTGGTCGTTATGCTGAGTTTCACCATGTGCTGGATCAATATAGTGATCCTTACATGCCGATCCTTACGTTTTCAACTGCCTTGCTTGCATTGGCCGAGCTTGGCTTCACGCACACTCCATGGCAGTTTGTCGTTCGTCTGATAGGGGTTACATGTATAGTTGGTGTAGCCCTGATATCAATACGTGTGCATGGGCCACTCAATCGGCGTATACGCACGTGGCAACCTGATGGACAGATAGAAAATCTGTCTGAGATACGCACTCGCTGGGTTGAGGGTCACCGTGTGCGTACCGTGCTGGCCTTTATCGGGTTGATAGCGTTATTGTTGCCTGTTGTCTTTCCTTCTTAGTATCAGATTTGCCGCTTCTCAGAATGGGGCTGCGGGCCTGCTCATTGCATTCATCGCATCCCTGCTACTCTGTCAACGTCCAATCTACACGCTAGGTATTTACTCTTACTTTTAGGGTAAGTCCATGGTTATCTAAAAAAGGTACCTTGAGAAACGATTGCAGTTGTCTCTAAGGCTTCTTGCAGCAAGGAAAATAACCCGATAGTTTTTACCTGACCATAGAATACTATCTCAGAAAGGAAAGAGATTAGCAATGAGTATTGAAGCAAAAGAGAAAGAGGGAGCTGTCTTAAGTACTAAGACAACTGGAGATTTCCGGCCTTCTCGTCGATCTCTCTCTCCCGTTAGCAAGGTTGCCCTGGGAGGATTTCTAACAGGCGCCATCTTATGTGGGGCTGTGACGCTTGTCGTTACACTTACTGGCGGTCATGCTCTGACATTACTTATCACTACACTGGCCTTTCTTGCCGGTGCGATCTTTATTGCGACTCGCATTCGTTGGATGCCCTTGTTGAGTATTCTAATAAGTGGCTTGCTCTTCTACCTGATCTTTACAGAGCCCTATGTCGTTGATAGCCTGTTCAATCCAAAGACGGATCCCCAGGGAGGGTTTGGTCACTTTGTAGGTGACATCACTATCATCGTATCCTTGCTTATCGCATTTGTAGGGAGCGTTGGAGCTACGGTACAGAATTATCGTCAGAATAAACAACAGGCAGTACGTTGGTTTCCATCGGCGCTCTCAGTTATTGCAGGGATGGCCATTGGTGCGATTCTCATTGCTGCTGTTGCACAAGCAGCGCCAGCCACAACAGGAACGGCTTATGTCAATGGGGTACCAGCCGTGCATCTGAGTGCGGGAGCCTTTTTACAGTCATCGGTGACCATTTCCAAAGGTTCAAAGCTCATGTTGATAGATGATGTTTCTTCTTTACATGTATTAGCAAATGGCAGTTGGAAGAGTGGGGCACCCAATCCAATGCGCGAGCCAGGTGCGCCTGTGATTAGCAATATACAGGTGAGTGGAAGCACTATTGCGATTGGGCCCTTTCCGGTTGCGGGAACATATCACATTTATTGTGAGGTGCATCAAGGGATGAACCTGACAATAATTGTGCAATGATGCGTGCGAGTCCATTTTGGATGGAGCACCCACGATATCAATAAGCAACCTCGACGCTTCCCTGTTGAAAAGATGGGGAAGCTTTTCTTTACCCAGGGGGCTTACCACATCATGCCCGTTCTAAAGCATGGTGCTTTCTGCCCTGTCAGTTGGGTGAGATTACTGAATAGGAAAGCTTCCGGTAAATGTTGTAGCACATACTTGATTATCATGAGGGCAGGGAGAAGTAAACTGCTAATGAAGAGGCGAATATATTCAGATAGGAGATAACACTACATGAGCGTTAAACATGAGTTATTCGAGACATTTGATGCAGCATACGATGGTATTGCGCCATGGGATATCGATCATCCGCAGCAAGTCTTTGTGGAGCTGGAGCAGGCCGGAGAGCTGTCAGGTTCGTTGCTTGATGTGGGATGTGGAACGGGTGAGAATACCTTGTACTTTGTACTGGCAGGGCACACTGATGTGTGGGGGGTTGATTTCTCGCCTGCAGGAATCAAGAAGGCGCAAGGAAAAGCAGAGGCATTGGGAGTCAGTGTGACATTCCGTGTAGAGGATGCTCTTGCCCTACAGGAGCTGGGGAGAACGTTTGATACGGTGACTGATTGCGGGTTGCTGCATAACTTTTCGGACGAGGAGCGTATACTTTTTGTCAAGAGTCTGAAGAGTGTGCTGAAGCCTGGCGGAACATACTTTTTACA
>JACDAE010000759.1 GCA_013695595.1 Ktedonobacteraceae bacterium
TTACCCCTACTGACGACATGATTATCGGTATTGAGATGTCACCTTCAGGGTTGGAAGTACCACATTTTTCAACGGAGACAGGCTCAATGTCTACTTCTTCCTATCCTAGCTATCTTCAACTCTATGAAACTGGTGAACTGGCAGAACGTGCTGCAGCGGCGTGGGAAACACTGCGAAGTTGCACCATCTGCCCTCAAAATTGTCGTTGCGACCGCATCGCCGGCAAAACAGGCGTCTGCCGCTCAGGGACAGAGGCCATCGTCGCATCATGGAATGTGCATAGACGCGAAGAGCCACCAATCAGTGGCACACGTGGTGCAGGCACCATTTTCTTTGGCTATTGCCAGGCACGTTGTACCTATTGTCAGAACTTCTCGCTCAGCCAGGGCGGATTGGGACACCGGGTTGGTCCCGAACGACTGGCCGATATGATGCTCTACTTACAGAAAAAACGTTGCCATAATCTGGATCTCGTCACACCCACACACTTCGTTCCACAGATTCTTGCAGCACTTGTAGTCGCCTGTAGCAAAGGCCTCAATCTGCCTCTCGTCTATAATTGCGCAGGTTATGAGAATCTCGAAACCCTTCAACTTCTGGATGGCGTCGTTGATATTTATCTGCCCGATGCCAAATATGCCGACAACAAAAACGCACTCCGCACCTCCAAAATGCCACGCTACGTTGATCATAACCAGGTGACATTGCGCGAGATGTATCGCCAAGTTGGTCCACTTCAACTCGACGAAGAAGGGATCGCACGCAGGGGCCTGCTGATCCGTCACCTCGTTATGCCAGAAGATATCTCTGGAACCGGTGACGTGTTACACTGGATCGCCAACGAGTTGGGCACTGATACCCCTGTCAGCCTGATGGATCAGTATTTTCCAGCCTGGAAAGCCGTCAATGACCCCATACTCAATCGCCGTCTGACATGGACTGAGTACAGTTCAGCGCTCGACGCTCTTGATAATGCTGGTCTCACGGCTGGATATGTCCAGGAAGACCTGATTGAGGTCGATACAACGTCTGATGTATAGTCGATAACGTCACACCTGTGTCGAGATTTAGATGCACCTACCCTATGAGTTTATAGACGATACGCGCTATAATCTAAGAGAGCCTGCTATAAACTTCTCAAAAGGTTAGTGGCATGTCACAATAGACCAGGCACCTCTTTGTCCAGGCAGCGTGTGTGCTGGAAGAATGCGAAATGGAGTGTTTTTAATCATGAATAGCGCGGCCACATTGAGCCGATTGTTTACAGATATACAGGATGACCTCGAACAGGTAGATATTACATTTCAGGAAAGAGCGACATCAGGGCTTGATATCCTCAATTCTGCATCTATGCATGCGATTGCGTCACCTGGGAAACGTCTGCGAACAGCAATCACCCTCCTTTCAGGGAAGCTAAACACGTATCGCTTTGACAAATTGCTCCCCCTTAGTGTTGCCTATGAGATGGTACATCTGGCAACCCTCATTCACGATGATATTATCGATGAGGCAAAAACACGACGTGGGAATCCAACCGTCAACGCCGTCTGGGGCGATAAAATCGCCATCCTGCTCGGTGATTACTACTTAGCCAAAACTGCCGGGTTGATCGCTGATGTCGAAGATTTTCGCATCGATCACCTCTTCTCCGATACCGTCGCGACCGTCTGTGAAGGCACGATTCTGGAGATAATGACCACCGGGCAGATCGATCTCAGCGTTGCAACTTACTATGAGAAGATCAAGAATAAAACGGCCTGCCTCATCGCCGCCTGTAGCAAGGGTGGCGCAATCGTCAGTGGTGCTACAGATGAGGAAATTACCTTCCTTTATGATTATGGCATCAACCTGGGCATCGCCTTCCAGATCATCGACGATATTCTGGACTATACCGAAGACCAATCAACGATCGGGAAACCGGCTGGCAATGATCTGCGTCAGGGTATGGTGACGCTGCCATTGATCTATGCATTACAGCAGCAGCCACACGATGGCCTGGCGCAAAAAGTACAGCCATTGCTTAATGGAGCCACACAATCCGAGGAAGAGATACAGGCCGTGATCACACAGGTAACACAGGGTCATGGCATCCGTCAATCCCAGGTAGATGCTCAAATATACGCGCAAAAGGCCCGTGAAGCGCTTCACCACTTTCCTGTATCCAAGAATCGCGACGTGTTGGATGAACTTATCGATTTTGTCGTGAGACGCAAAAATTAATGGGAGAGACCAGATATATCGCTCTCTCCCGTTTTTGAGATAGAGTAGCACTAAGGTTTCAAGAATATGGCAAGAATATCATTAGAAGAAAAATTTAAAGAGACTGGGGGCAAGCGCCCCTACGTGCAGCGCCTCTTTGGTCGCATTGCACGCATCTATGATCCAATGAATCGCTTGATGAGTTTTGGCCTGGACCGCTACTGGCGTGCCCGCGCCGCTCGCTACCTCGCCTTAGGCACAGGCGAGACTGGTCTTGATCTGGGGGCAGGGACCGCCGATCTCTCCATCGCGGTTATTCACGCGTCCGGGCCGGGAACGCATATGATCGGCATGGATATCACGCCGGAGATGCTGGACCAGGGACGTACCAAACTGGCCCGCATGGGACTGCAAGATCGCATTGAGCTGCGCGTTGGCGACGCCGAACACATCGATCTACCAGAGAATAGCGTCGATGGCTGTTGCTCAGCGTTTACCGTGCGCAACCTGACTGATATACGCCAGGGCTTCCGCGAAATGCTGCGCGTGGTGCGACCGGGAGGACGCGTCGTCTGCCTGGAGATCAGCCACCCACCCGGCAAGATCTTCGGAGGGTTGTTCTACCTCTACTTTTATAAGCTGGCCCCTCTCTTCGGGACGCTCATTGGCAAAGCATTTGAAGAATATAACTATCTGCCCAATTCATTAACGACGTTCCCAGATGCTCCAACATTAAAGATGATGATGGAGGAAGTGGGCTGGAGTGATGTGCGCTTTTATCAGCCCAGCCGGGGTATTGTGGCTATTCATGTTGGAACAAAAGCAGAGTAGGAACTGAGTTAGCGCTTGCCACTACGTCCAGTCGGCAGCCCACCCAGGAAGCCCTCAAGCGCCTTCGCCAGATCATATAACTGCGTCGCCTCCGCTACGGAGACTTCGTGTCCAGCATGTCCCACTTGATACAGCAGTTGGACTGATGGATGCTTCGCAGGGGCCGATACTGGCTCAGCTGCAGCGTTACCAAGCAATGAAGCTCGCATCGCATCGACGCTGGCATTGACCTGCTCCAGGTTGGCAATATCAATAAAACTCGCCGACCTGGGCGCATTTTTGCCCTGTCTGTTGGCGGATCTGCTCGCCTCCCATTGGC
>JACDAE010000762.1 GCA_013695595.1 Ktedonobacteraceae bacterium
AGAGTCCTTCTCCCTGCTTCAATCCGTTCCTCATTTGCAGAACGTGGTGAGGTATTCAATTGTTTTGGTGTCGAGTCAGCTCATGCGAACTGCTCAGTCGCCCACCTTCAAAGTACCGCTTGAACTATCGAACCATCTACTAAATCTATCTGATATAACAGATATTTCAGAATTATCAGTAATTCCTATACGCATTATAGCCTACTCTATCTCTAAAAGTCAAGATATTTTTAGCAGATATTTCAAATCATACAAAAATATCTGGTATAATCGGCAAAATAATGCTACAATATGACCAGTTACTAAATATTAAAGGGAAACGGACATGAAGAAACCAGACAAAAAGCAACCTTACTCATCAGAAGAAACAAGAAAGTTATTAGGTATATCATCAAGTACTTTAAGTAACTTAGTAGAAAAAGGATTAATTGAAAAAATAGTAGCTCCTGGTTACACACACGGACGCTATACCAGAGAAAGCGTAGATCAGTATTACAAAGAAAAGAAAATGTTTGATGAAAAGTACTTATCACAAGATGAAGAGGAAAGGAGTACAACAAAAGTGGTAAAAATCACAACATTAGAAGAAATGAAGGAGTGTCAAGACATAAGCCAAGAACTATTTGGAGTAGGAGAAGGCACGGAAAAAGAGAGAATGAAAATAGTTGAAAGAAACCCAGATACATACTACCTCTTAAAAAAAGACAATAGGGGGATAGGGTATGTTTCCATAATGCCACTCAAGAAAGGAAATTTAGATAATGTTCTTAGTCAAACCTTACCAGTCAAAATAGAAGAAAGCCAGATCGAGAGCTTCAAAAAAGGAAAACAACTAGACATATACTTAACTGCAATCGGAGTTAGACCAGAATTTAGCGCAGAGGAAAAACACGAATATGGGTCAATGTTAGTCAGAAAATTGATAAAGTTAATACTTGAACTAGGGAAGAAAGGAGTAGTAGTAGGAAAAATAGCAGCAAGAAGCAATACACCTGATGGTATCAGACTTATGAAACACGCTGGATTTACTGAAATACCACCAGCTACACCTGAAAGAAGAACTTTCGTAATAAACATTAAAGAGTCTGGTATACCTTTCATACTACAGTACAAAAAGTACTTAGAAGAGAGCAAAAACGACGCAAACTAAATATTAAAAAGTACCCTGAGCTAGCAACACAACGGAACCAGCCAGGGTACTTTTATTATTTGCCTACTTCCTCGACCCTAATATCAATATCCTCTAATCGGTAGAACGTACCAGTAAGCAAATAGATACCTTTCAAAAGATGTTCAGCTTGCTCTAATCCCATTAAGCGACCTTGAAGCGCAAGATATACAGGATCATGCTCCACATTAATAACACGCTGCAACTCCATCACATGACGTAATTGAAAAAGAGTAAACCCCCAGGCATCACGCAATTCAAGAAGCGTCTTCTTACTCAATATCTCACCTCTCAATCATAACCCGCACTCATTATTTTTTACTTCATGCCGAATACCAGTAGTGGTACTAGAAACCCACCACCTATAAACCGTATCACTATAAACCAACTACTGTCAAATCCTATGGAGCACTACAATATTAACCTATTCTATATTGAGGAAAAACATATATGATACGTTTAAAAGTTAAAGAAATCGCAGCAAGCAAGGGAATAAGCCAGAGAAAACTATCAATACGCTCAGAGGTCGACATCAAAACCATTCAAAAAATCTACAGATATCCCACCAGCATAGTAACAACAGAAACACTCGATAAAATCGCAAAAGTACTTGAGGTGGACGCAGCTGAACTTATCGAGAGCATAGCAGACATCAATACAGAGGCAAAGGACACTTAAAATATATCAGAAATATTTGATATATCAGAAATAACAAATATAACTATGACAAACCGCACTAGGTACAATTAAACAAAGCAGCCTGGAAAGCCAACTCAATACTAAAAATCACCAAGATTGACGTAAAATAATAGCCTCAACCCTCCTTTAAAACACACAAACCAGAACCGCCACAGAAGCCAGTTCACAGTAACAAACAAGCATTTCTTCAAGGTTTAATAATAATTTAGATTCCTCATAAAGTTTGCATAGAGATTTTGTAAAGCTTCGCATGGTATTCTCTGAGCAGGAGATGAGTAGAAATGTGCTAATAAGCTGCTTTTATGAGCACATACATGAGTAGAATTTTCGTTGAAGTTTTTACATTGAGAATGAAAAGGAAGGACAGAACAATGACATTAAAAGGCCATGTGTACACACAGAACAGAGACGAAGCCAACGCCCCCTGGTTTCTGGGTGTCATAACTGCGGTGAGGGCCACGGGAGACGAAACAAAAGGAGAGTATAGCCTCTTCGAGCAGATCCTCCCTCCAGGTATCGGCATGCCGTTGCATGTCCATCACAACGAGGATGAAAGCTTCCTGGTGCTTGAGGGAAAAGTCACTATCTGGATCGGTGGTCAGCGCATTGATGCCACGCAAGGAACCTGGGTCTTTGGCCCACGTGATGTTCCACATGCCTTTCGTGGCGAAGGAGACACCCCGGCCCGCCTACTCTTGACCCTTAATCCATCCGGTTTCGAGAGCTTCATCTACGCCCTTGGTGAAAAGGATGAGCCAACTGGCCCACCGGACATGGAGCATGTGTTGGCGGTGGCTAAACAGCACGGCGTGGACATCTTCGGCGGATTTCCCGACTAGAGGGCAGGCATGGGTCCTGGGTCTCAGTTATTCATAACACGTCACATCTTTTTTGAGGCACACAACAGGCTTCTCTGGAGGATACTGTTCATTTTCTAGAGAAGCCCACACAGAAAGTGAGCAAGCAATGAGCACACCTCGACGCATGATTATCGGCATCAGTGGAGCTACTGGCGTCGTTTATGGAGTGCGATTGCTTCAAGTACTTAAGCAACAGGGTATCGAAACCCATCTTGTGGTGACCAAAGCGGGAGAGATGACACGTGCCTATGAGACCGACCTCTCAGTACATCAATTGCGTGATCTTGCTGATGTCTGGTATCCCGTCAACGATGTAGGAGCGGCTATCGCCAGTGGCTCCTTCAGAACGATGGGGATGATTATCGCTCCCTGCTCAATCCGCACCATGAGCGAGATCGCGCAGAGCATCACCAGCAACCTGCTCACGCGGGCAGCCGATGTCGTTCTCAAAGAGCGCAGACGCCTGGTGTTAATGCTGCGCGAAACACCGCTGACGGCGGGTCATCTTAAAAATATGCTCGCAGTCACGGAGAGCGGCGGCATTATTGCCCCGCCAGTCCCTGCCTTCTATATTCGCCCACAAACCATCGAGGACCTGGTTGACCATGCGGTTGGACGGGTCCTGGATCTCTTCGATATCGAGATGGAAGGCGTACAACGTTGGGGCGAGACCACCATACTTGAAGATGTGGCCGAGCTGGTCTAAGTTCACCTGTGTGAACCATCCCAGCCAGCCAACACATGTTCACGGTTTTGCCTGGTAGAACTACCTTGTTGTGTCTGGTGGCACATCTGGTATGGAGAAAAAAAGCATGAAACGCCTGAAAGACATGCGAGCCTATATCGCAGCTCTGCAAGAAATTGGAGAACTGCAATCCATCGATAAAGAGGTGGATTGGAATCTGGAGATCGGAGCCATTATTCGTCACTCCTATGATCTGCGTGCCCCCGCACCGCTTTTTAACACCATTACCGGATATGAGCCAGGGTTCCGAGTCCTGGGCGCTCCGGGTGGAGTAAGTCAACAACCAGGCCTTGAACTCTCGCGTATCGCGCTCTCGCTTGGCCTGGAGATAGACGCCAGTGGGAAAGAGATCGTCGAGGCGTTGGCCGCCATGAATGCAAAAAAACCGATCCCTCCCCGCGAAGTCGCAACCGCTCCCTGCAAAGAAAATTGCCTGCTCGGCGATGATGTGGATCTGTTGCGCATACCAACGCCGCTCATCCATGCCGGAGATGGTGGACGCTACATCGACACCTATGGCATTACGGTCGTACAAACGCCAGACAAGCGCTGGACCAACTGGTCCATCACGCGCAAGATGGTCGTTGATAAAAACCGCATGACGGGCCTTGTCGTGCCAAATCAGCACTGGGGTCTGATCGATGCCGAATGGAAGGCATTGGGAAAACCAACCCCCTTTGCACTGGTACTGGGCGTTGAGCCATTTATCCCTTATGTTGGTGGCATGCCACTTCCGGCCAATGTGGACGAGTCGGGATTTGTCGGCGCATATTTCGGCGAACCAACCGAAGTGGTGCGTTGTGAGACAATCGATCTCCTCGTGCCAGCCAGCGCCGAGATCGTTATCGAAGGCTCCATCTCCCGCACAGAGACCGCGATGGAAGGGCCAATGGGCGAGTTCGCTGGCTATGAGGCCCATGAGGGGACGCTGAAACCAGTCTTCAACATCTCTGCTATCACCTATCGCAACAATGCCATTCTGCCAGTCGTTACGGCTGGTGTTCCGGTAGAAGAAGATCACACGGTCATGGGTATACCACACGCAGCTCAGGTTCTCTATGATCTGCGTGCCCACGGTATTCCAACGACGATGTGCTGGATGACATTAGAGGCCGCCTGCCATTTGTTAGTCGTCACCGTGCCACAAGATTGGCGCAAACAGACAGGTTTGAATGGCATCCCTCTCTGCGAGAAGGTTGGAAATATCATCTTTAACTCCAAAGCCGGTTTTGGTATTCCCAAGGTTATTCTGCTGGAAGACGATGTGGACGCAACCAATCTCAAAGAGGTGGTCTGGGCATTTGCCACCCGTAGCCATCCTGGCCGCGAAGTCATATTCAACGACGAGCCAACCAACATCATTCCCATCTTCCTGGACTCGAAAGAGAAACTGTCTTATAAAGGCACCAAAACGGTCTACAATTGTCTCTCTCATGACGATTGGACCCCGGAAACGACACCCCGGCGCACATCATTCAAGGATCTTTGGCCCACAGAGATCCAGCAGCGCGTGTTGCAGAACTGGGAAGCATACGGCTACAGAAGATAACCCTGACCAGAAACAGCAGCACACGAAGTAAAAAAAGAAGGAGTACATCAGTGAAGATCTCAATGACCGTGAATGGAGAACTATCTCAACACGAGATCGAACCACGTCTACTGCTCGTACATTATCTACGAGAGCATCTTCATTTGACTGGTACCCATGTAGGATGCGAAACCTCATTCTGCGGTGCTTGTACCGTTCTGATGAATGGCCATGCCGTGAAATCCTGTACGGTTCTCGCGGCACAGGCGCAAGGAAGTGAGATCACCACAATTGAGGGAGTGCACCCTCTGGCCGACAAAGATGACCTGCATCCCTTGCAGGATAGTTTCCGACAGATGCATGGTCTCCAATGTGGATACTGCACGCCGGGAATGATCCTGTCTGCAATTGATCTCCTTCAACAGAATCCTACACCTTCTGAGAAAGAGATTCGTGCCGGGCTCGAAGGAAATCTATGTCGTTGTACCGGTTACCACAATATCGTAAAAGCTATTCAAAATGCAGCGGAGAAGATGTCCCCTCAACAAAGCCAGGAGGTTAGCTCATGACTACCCATGTAGTGGGAACGGCGGTGAAGAGGCGCGAAGATCTTCCCCTGCTGCGCGGACGTGGATGCTATGTGGACGATATCAAGCTGCCACGCGAACTGGCAGCCGTCTTCGTACGCAGCTCCCACGCCCACGCCCACATTCGTTCCATTGATACCTCACGTGCCGCACAGATGCCGGGCGTCCATGCCATTTACACCATTGACCAGGTGCGTCAGCTTGGGCCATTACTGGCCCAGATGCAGATCGGGAAAATGCGTCCATTATTAGCCGATGGCATCGTGAGGCATGTCGGTGAGGCAATCGCGATGGTTGTTGCCGATGACCGTTATATAGCACAGGACATCGCCGACGCCATCACGATTGAGTACGATATACGCACACCGATTATAGATCTTGATGCCGCGGCAACCGACGCCATCAAAGTCCATGACGATCTTCCCTCTAACACCATCAACCTCATCGAAGGTGGCGATGGCGCAGCATTTGCAGCCGTGAGGGATCGCGACGGTGTCGTAGTCGTGACGCAAAAGCTGATCAATCAAAGAGTCAATCCGCTGGCACTTGAACCCCGTGCGGTACTGGCCGATTGGAACACCGCAAAGCTCACATTCTGGACATCAACTCAGATGCCCTTCGGTATCGCCGGAGCACTCAGTAAAATCTTTGGACTCCCCTTCAGCCAGGTACGCGTCATCGCCCCGGATGTTGGTGGCGCATTTGGCTCGAAGCTGAATCTCTATACCGAAGAAGTGCTTGCCTGTTTCGCATCGCGTGAACTGGCAAGGCCGGTACGCTGGACCGAAACGCGCCGTGAGGCAATGGCGGCCACAACACATGGGCGAGGGTGGTCGGCGACGGCAACCATCGTTGCTACAAAAGAGGGCGACCTGTTAGCCTACGAACTGGTCGGACTGGCAGACATGGGAGCATACAGCCAATGCTTTACGGCGGGTATTCCTGGTCTGGGACAGATGGCCGCATTGGGCACCTATAAGATCCCTGTCGCTCACTTTAAAATCTCCTGTGTTATGACCAACAAGATGTGTACAGATTCTTATCGTGGGGCCGGCAGGCCAGAGGCAATTTATTATCTGGAACGGATGATGGATCTGCTGGCTCGTAAGCTGCAGATGGATCCTGCACAGCTCCGCTTACGCAACTTCTGGAAGACGGAGGAGTTCCCTGTTACCACGGCATTTGGTGTGCAGATGGACTCAGGCAATTAC
>JACDAE010000785.1 GCA_013695595.1 Ktedonobacteraceae bacterium
GTAAAGAACCAATCGGGGGTAAAGCCAACAAAAACCCCAATGCCTCTCTGCGAGGATGGATTGAAGTGCCAATAATAGAGAGTGAACTGCACCCCGGATCAGGACTCCTTATTATGCAGCATAAGGATGGTGATCAATTAACACTTGCTATGGATACTGATTCAATTACGCATACGAATACCAATAAAACGCGTGTTTTTTATAAAACAAATACCGATGAAGGTTCATCAGGTGCACCATGCTTCGATATCGATTGGCAACTTGTCGCTTTACATCAGGGCGGCGATACTCATAATCAACCTGAATATAATCAAGGCATCCCATTCTCCGCGATTGTGAAACTTCTGAAAAATCGGGGGAAACTGGATGCTTCAGGCATAATTCAAAATAAGGAGCTGTCTAACCAAAACACAAGTGACTCAAACAATACACAAGCACCTGGAAATAAAGAGTCGTCTAGCCAAAACTCAGATGATTTAGATAGCATACAAGTGCCTAAAAATCTGGAATCTTATGAAGAGAAACAGCAGTCCGATCAACCATCACCCTATAAGCAGGCTTGCACGTATTTTCGTGAAGCGTTTGCGTGTCTACAACTAGCACACGAACCTCTTCAAGGGAATCTCTATATTCCGCCCATCACATTTAGAGCTTCGATCCAATATATGCAAAAAACACAAATTCACATTCAGAATGTTATTGAATGCTTGCAAAATGCTTCCTCACTCCCATCATATGTTGACAAAGAGCAGTTTAGTATTATCGATGAATTGAGAAGGGTCGATTTTGATATAACACACCGTTTATTGCCACTTCTTTTTCAATATAGATCAGGCAATTTCGTCTATACATTGAACATCATGCATTCATTAGCAAAGAAATTCTTGGCTGACAGTGTTGATGGGCTGTAGTGATCATCATGAAAAGACGAGGTAAAAAGCTTTGTAATGAAGCAATTTGCATGTTATGGCAGATTTATCAGCGGGAATTATTGAAACTATCGCTCGCAATCAAGGGGTTGATATACAAACGGCATCTCTCAAAGATATGCTCTACATCTATACGCTTTCTTTTGTGGAAATACGCACCAGGTTTCAGGCAGATCTGGTCGACTTCCCTGAAGCTTCGTTACAAGAAATTGTAGTTGCGTTTAGAACAATTTTTAACTTTTTCAATGATATGCAAGGTAAGTCAATGGATAAATTAATCGCTAATGATATAAAAATTGCTAGAGATTCTTTAGTAAAGGCACGTAGCTTTGCAGATGCAGCGGCCAGAATAGTACGAAATGTAGAAGTAGACTCAACAAAATATTATGAAATTTCACCGATATATCAGCAACATTTATACAACTGTTCTATTCACGTGAACGACATTAACAATCAAATAGCTGGATGGTTACAACGAGAGTGACAAATCATCCTCTAAGCAGGTTGCCTTGTGTGAGATAATGACCCAGGTCCCATTCATTAACTGAAAGAAAGGAAATTACATGACCAGCCTACCAATCGATAACGTACAGGTGTTGCCTGATAGCCATGCTAATGATAATGCAAGGCTCACCGTCGAGGAAGTTGGAAGTGCTCTGCTGAAAAATCAGGAACATTTTGACTCTTTATTTGATGACGTACAAACTATTACCACTCTGTTTGACGACAACTGCACTATCATGCCAATGCAGTGCAGAGACGCTATCCGGACTCTTGGAAAGGTTAAACAGAATACACAGCACATTCATAGGCTACTCGATGAGCCCGATCACCTCCCGTTTATCTTCACAGCTTTACGCTATAGACTCATCTTCCAGATACATCTCATTGAGGAACGCGTTCAGCAACTCATCTGTTTCATCGAAAGTTATCGTGCTATTTGTACTCATACTGCATTATCCTTTGGTTCGTTGCAAAGACGTAAGCAAATTTATCGTACCCTCGAAGTACTCTTAGAAGCCATCAATGATATTTCACAACAGATACATTTCATCAAACACGAAGTTCGTTTTCATCAGGTAAAACTTGCTGCTCATAGCAGAAGCACTCCAACAGATGACATCTTAGAAGAACACGAAAGCGATAAGAGGCATCTATTGTATTTGCCAATGCAACAATAGTCATTCCAGCAATTGATATGCTCCCCTAAGGTCAAATTTTGGGAGAGCATATCAATTCATGAGATAATGCAATTTCAATACATAATCTGGATACCTGTATTGTAGAGAAAGATCATCACGGTAGGGAAGCCATTTATTATTCCGTGCCCCACGAACACCGATAAATGCCCATGACAGGCCGATGCAGCGCGATGGCAGCACACGGAATAATGAATGGCTTCCCTACTGTGTTTGTGTTTGGTTCATCATCGTAATATCCACATCCATTTTTTAAAGTGCATCATCTGGTTTCTTTACTCCTGCTCAATTCAAAAGACCATACTTCAAATATCACAAGTTCGCTAACTCCCACAACTTCCATGACCTCTATCTCTCCCTTTGTAGACTATAGTCCGAAGACTCATGTACATAAAACCGCTACAATGCTTGAAACTAGAGGTATTGGTAGCGGATCGTATGGAAACATTGTCCAGGCTCAATATAGTCTTTGGGGAGCAACTCCGAAGTGCCAGAAAAACAGCTCACCTGACTCAGGAAGAACTCGCCTTCAGAGCTGGCCTCGATCGCACCTATATCAGTCTCCTTGAGCGCGGCATCAAAAGCCCCACGCTCACTACCTTTTTCCAACTCTGCCAGGTTCTTGATCAAAAACCAGATATTTTTATCGCATGCATTTATGCACAGTTGACGCAATAGTGAACATTTATGGGATTGAGGCACGGAATAATCAATCGCACGGAATAATAAATGGCTTCCCTACATTCGTGCGTTGGGGAAAATTTGAGGCACGATCAACAGAGGATGCGCATGGGTAGGGAAGCCATTTATTATTTCGTGTGGGTAAATATTCCGTGCGGGGGATAATTTCGTGTGGGTAAATATTCCGTGATTGATTAACCCGTGCCCGAATATCCCGGCTAGAAAGTTGTTTCCAATGGCAATGAAGAAAAGCGAACTCTACAGCTCTCTCTGGAAAAGCTGCGACGAACTACGGGGTGGGATGGATGCTTCGCAATATAAAGATTATGTCCTCGTTCTCCTCTTCGTGAAATACGTCTCCGATAAGTACGCGGGCCAGCCACGGGCACTGATCGAAGTCCCCGAGGGCGGCAGCTTTAGCGACATGGTTGCGCTCAAAGGTGATAAAGAGATCGGCGATAAAATCAATAAGATCATCTCGAAACTCGCCGAGGCCAACGATCTCAAAGGCGTGATCGATGTCGCCGATTTCAACGATGCTGACAAGCTGGGCAAGGGCAAGGAGATGCAGGATCGCCTCTCCAACCTGGTCGCGATCTTTGATAATCCCGCCCTCAATTTCCGCAAGAACCGCGCAGAAGGCGACGATATCCTCGGTGACGCCTACGAATATCTGATGCGTCACTTCGCCACCGAATCGGGCAAAAGTAAGGGCCAGTTCTATACTCCCTCCGAAGTCTCGCGTATCATGGCAAAGGTCATTGGCATCGATAAGGCCAGCAATCAGAGCCAGACAATCTATGATCCGACCTGCGGGTCCGGTTCCCTGCTGCTGAAAGCTGCCGATGAAGCAGAAACAGGTGTGACCATCTATGGGCAGGAAATGGATAACGCGACCGCCGCGCTTGCAAAGATGAATATGATCCTGCACAATAATCCCACCGCCGAGATCTGGCAGGACAATTCGCTCTCCAGACCGTACTTTAAAGATAACAATGGCAACCTCAAGACGTTCGATTTCGTGGTCGCCAATCCGCCATTCTCGAATAAGGCGTGGAGCAATGGCTTTGATCCGCTCCACGATCTGTATGAACGTTTTGTCGATGGCGTGCCACCTGCGAAAAATGGCGACTATGCTTTCTTGCTGCATGTCATTCGCTCACTCAAAAGCACGGGGAAAGGAGCGATCATCCTGCCGCATGGCGTCCTCTTCCGGGGCAACGTCGAGGGAGAGATACGCAGAAACATCATTCGTAAAGGCTACATCAAAGGCATTATTGGCCTGCCCGCTAACCTCTTCTATGGCACTGGTATCCCCGCCTGTATCATCGTCACCGATAAGCAAAACGCGGCCAACCGGCGCGGTATCTTTATGATCGATGCCAGCAAGGGCTTTGTGAAGGATGGCAATAAGAACCGTTTGCGCCATCAAGATCTTTATAAGATCGTCGATGTGTTCAACAAACAGCTCGAAGTGCCCAAATATGCACGCATGGTGAGCGTGGCCGAGATTGAGGAGAACGACTACAATCTCAATATTCCGCGCTACATCGATAGTACAGAACCAGAAGACCTGCAAGATATTGCGGCGCATCTGCTGGGCGGCATCCCCAACCGCGATATCGATGCGCTGGATATCTACTGGCAGGTCTGTCCCACATTACAACAACAACTCTTTGCCGCAGGGCCGCGTCCAGGCTACAGCCGGCTCAACGTAGATATCGCGCAGATCAAGCCAACTATCTTTTCGCATCCTGAGTTTGTGGCGTATACCCAGACCATCACAGCGCTCTTTGCACAATGGCAAACAACTAATACACCTTCCCTCAAGAACTTCGGTGTGGGTAGCCATCCCAGGCAACTGATCGATGCGCTTGCTGAAAATATCTTGCAGGTCTTTGCGCAGGCTAGGCTGATCGATAAATACGATGTCTACCAGCACCTGATGAGCTACTGGTCCGATATCATGCAGGATGATGCGTACATGATCGCGCTGGATGGTTGGAAGGCCAATAGTGATCTCGTCCCGCCACAACTTATCATCAACCGCTACTTTGCCGCCGAACAACAGGCAATTGAGCAGCTACAAGCAGCCAGTGAAGCCATTGCACAGAAAATGATGGAGATGGATGAAGAGCATGGTGGCGAGGGAGGCTTGCTTGAGGAAGCGAAAAATGAGAAGGGCAGGATCACGAAATTCAGCATTAAGGCCCGCCTGAAAGATATTTTTGCCGATCCCGATGCCGGGGATGAGCGAGAATTGCTGAATACGTTTCTCGACCTGCTTGATAAGGAGACTGACGCTAAAAAGAAGGTCAAAGATGTGCAAAAAGTGCTCGATGCGAAGGTAACCGCTAAATACAGGCTGCTGAGTGAGGATGAAGTGAAGACGCTGGTGGTAGATGATAAATGGCTGGCTACTCTTGCGTCTGACGTGCAGACTGAACTGAACCGCATCTCTCAGGCATTGACTGGACGAGTCAAAGAGCTTGCTGAACGTTATGTCACGCCTTTGCCCAAAATTACCGAAGAGGTCGAAGTTTTGAGTGGCAAGGTGGATGCGCATTTGAAGAAGATGGGGTTTGTATGGCAATAATGGCAAGGGAAGCGGAAATCAAGCCGGGGTATAAACTGACTGAGTTGGGAGTGATACCTGAGGAGTGGGAGGCATCTTCTTGGGGAAAACTAGCAACCCTGGAATATGGTAAATCCCTACGTGGATACGAAAATACTCATGGGTTCTATCCGGTATACGGGACGAATGGACCTATTGGTACACATACCAAAATGCTTTGCACGCATCCAGGTGTAATTGTTGGCCGTAAAGGAGCTTATCGCGGTATACATTTCTCGAAAGTGCCATTTTATGTAATTGATACAGCATACTACTTAGAACCCAGAGAGGACATAGATCTAAAGTGGGCATATTATGAATTGCTCACCCACAACATTAATCAAATAGATAGCGGATCGGCAATTCCTTCAACAAGTCGAGAAACTTTCTATAACTTTTCGGTCGTTATACCCCCTCTACTAGAACAACACGCTATCGCCACAGCCCTCAGCAACATAGACGCCCTGATCACCTCACTCGACAAACTCATTGCCAAGAAGCGCGATATCAAGCAAGCAACGATGCAACAGTTGCTCACGGGGAAGACACGGTTGCCGGGGTTCAGTGGAGAGTGGCAAGAAAAGAAGCTGAGAGAAATTGCTTACATCAATATGGGACAATCCCCAGACTCAAGAAATTACAATATCAAAGGCGTTGGTATGCCTTTGATTCAAGGAAATGCGGACATCGAAAATAGGAAATCGATTAGTCGAGTTTGGACGACTCAAATTACAAAGATTTGTAATGAAGGCGATTTAATTATGACTGTACGAGCGCCTGTAGGCTCAATTGGAATTGCGACAAAAGATTCGTGCCTTGGACGCGGTGTTTGTTCATTAAAACCTATTAGAGACGATAACCGTTTCCTTTTCCATCTAATGGTATTTCTTGAAGAGAAATGGAGAATACTTGAACAAGGGAGCACATTCACCTCAGCGAACTCTTCTCAAATTGCAGAATTTCCATTGTTAATAGCAAATTCAATTAAAGAGCAGCAAGCCATCGCCACCGTTCTATCAGACATGGATGCCGAAATTACCGCTTTAGAGCACAAGCGTGAGAAAACTCATATGTTGAAGCAAGGAATGATGCAGGAACTGCTCACTGGAAAAACGAGGTTGATATGAGTACCGTCGGCCAGAAGGAACGTGCCACGCAGAACCGCGTGATCAGGCTACTGAAACAACTGGGCTACACGTATCTGGGCAACTGGGAAGATCGTCCCAACAACAGCAATATCGAAGAGGTGTACCTGCGTGCCTTTCTGCAACGGCAAGGGCACGATGATAACCTCATCAACAA
>JACDAE010000796.1 GCA_013695595.1 Ktedonobacteraceae bacterium
GCCAATGAGAGAGCAGTACGTTGAAGAAAAGAAACAGGAGTGGTGGGAACAATCTTCTCAAATACCTCTTGTACTTGCTACATCGGAGGCCGATCAGTGGGGCGGTGCGCCCGACTGGTCTCAACCCTCGCCTTCCCAGCGCTCTCGTACTTCTATGAAACGCAATACACGTAACAACTCTGCACGCAACAATTCGATGCGTAATAATTCTATGCGCAACAACTCTGCACGCAATAACCCTCTTATGGGACGCCGCAAGGTAGTTGCGTTGCTGGCGACCGGTGGAGTTGTGGCGGCTGGCGTACTGGTTGGAGCAAAGCTGAATCTAGGTGCTCACACCCCTGCTACCGCAACGATCACAACACAGGCAACTGGCAATACCGTAGCCAAAACACAACCCGTTAAGACACAACCTGCTAAAACACAACCCGCTAAGACGAATGGCCCGACTGCACAGACCCCGAAGAAGCAGCCACCAGTGAAACATACCGGGACGGTAATTGGTTCAAAGGCAATGGCCCCTAATACCTCCGTTGTCTTCAATAACAATCAGGATCTTCTCATTCGCCTGCCGAATGGGAATTTTGTGGCCTATAATCGTTCCTGCACGCATCAACAGGTACTTATTAACTATGATCCAATCACAAAAAAGATGGTATGCCCTGCTCATGGAGCTATCTTTGATCCCGCTCAAAATGCGAAGGTTTTGCTAGGACCAGCTCCTACCCCGGTTAAGGCAGTGAAAGTAAGCGTGAATAACGACGGTACTATTACGATGGTATGATTGGAAGCAATTGAAAATGTGCCGCTAATTAGGAGCGGCACATTCTTTTTTTCTCTCGTCTATTCCACTTTTTTCTCATCTTGACGCACTTTAGCTGAACAGACTACAATGGGAACGCCAACATAGATTTATAGAATATTTTTTGGGATCTGCTTTCGGATATCCGCGTAGGGGCGTCACCTTGCGTGCGTCCACTTCCCGATGAACAATGTATGTTGGTACCCGGATATCCCCCGAATGGACGGAGGGAGAGCCTGATTTTTAGTACAAGGGAGGTCCACATGAACCCTACTGTAATAACCTATCTCGGCTTTTTTGTTGCCGCGCTCATTCTTCTATGGGCCGTGGTTGAAATAGGGCGACGCTTCTACAAACGCAAAAAGATCGATGCACGTGTCATACGTACCTGGATACCTCTACAGCCCTCTACGGAAGTAGAACCAGAGAACACCACACCCGATGATACCTCTCCCCCACGCTCTCAGCAAAATGGTCATTATTCGGAGAGCAAAAAACTGTAGTCGGCATGGTGGAGAGAACGCTCTTCTCTCCTCTTCTTTACTCTGGCTTTTTTTCCAGGAGACGCTCAACTTCTGCTAACACATCATCTACATCGAAGGTTGCGAATGCTTCCTCTTCATTTGTTAATGGTCCAGTCTCTACAACTGGCTCATTCTGACTGGTACTCTGAAAGAACTCTTGCTCACAGGCCTTGAGAGCTTCCTGTACAGTAAAGTTCTGCTGTACAATCCGAGGCAGCAAGTTCTGATAGATGACTACCGTTTGCATAATAGCACCCAGGGCGAGTTGGAATTGCTCAAAGGAAAGATTGTTATTGGCCAGCGGAATCGTCTCCTCCAGACGCACTTCCCCATCTTCGAGGTCCAATCCAAATTTGCCGATTGCAATACGATAATTCACCGCCATCAATGCTTCAAGGCACTCCAGGCGCTTCTTCGTCTTCACTGAACCGATATGCGGAGCTATCAACATCAGCTTCTTTACCTCACCACCCTGCTGAATACCCAGAATCATGCGCCATTGCCCATAATTTCCATGAAAAGCCAGCTCGATCACCTGCTGCTCTACCTTCGTTTGCGCAATCTTTATGCCCATTCTTGTGAGGTACTCTTTTAGCTGAGGAATGCCAAAGCTCTCTGCCATGAAGCTCTCCTTCATTGTTTTTGTATAAAAAAAGGGACCAGAGGACGGGACAATTGTCCATGCCTTCTGGCTAAGTATAACACATCAATCACCCATTTGTAGAATTACATCCACACATCATCCTTGACTTTCCATATTCCCATCCGTATACTTACCTCAACGATCCGGGGCAGCCGAAACCGGGCTTATTGCTCCCCTAACACATTTATTGCTCCCCTAACACATTTATTGCTCCCTCTATTCACTTTCAGGAGTATCCCCATGTCACATGAGCCCTTTGACGATGATGTCTATAGGAATGTCCACCTGATGGGTATCGATCCCCTACTGCCGTTTTATGATCTGAACCTGGCTGGCACTCAGGGCGTTCCCAACGTTGGCCTCCCTGCCTTACCACCTGTTATGAACCCACCAACTTTTACTGCGCCCGCTATGGATATGCCAGAACTCGCGCCCTATGATCTGACGGCACCTGGAATCGATCTGAACGACTCACTCCAAATCGATCCGCCTGATCTCTCCGACTACACCCATCCTTACGGATTGGATGTTCAGCCTGTTCCGCCAGTCAATCAGGCACAGATCGATCCTCTACTGCCTGACCTGCAACATCCCGATCTCACACAACCCACGCAGATGCCTGCACGTCCAGGCGATCTAGCAACAGACGCTTTAGATGTGATGCACTTGAGCCTTACCTATCAGCAACTCGATGCTAAAACCTATCCCGCCGTGTTTCTCGATCAGTCGGGCGTCAACACCACTCGTTCGCGCCACATGGATCTTCTCATGCGTGGCCTGGATCAGAAGGAGCAATAAGCCATGACGCAGGATGTTACTATGCGCGTCGATGGGCAGATCCGCGAGGGGCAAAATCTGGATGCTCAGGGGCACGCCGTACGCGTCACGATCATTCAGGGTGGACAATCGAAAAACGGCTTTACGTATGGTGAGGTCACGCTCCAGGCCATCGCCCACCTGCTCGAAGGCGCGCACGCATACGCGGATCATGCTCGCAATGAGAGCGATCAGTCCACACGCTCAGTCAGGGATATCATCGGCTTCTACCACGATGCCTGCTATATCCCTCCCTGTACCGATGCTCCCCTGGGGCGCGTCGATGCCACGCTACACATTCTAGAGGGCGCGGACTGGCTCTGGTCTATCATTCAGGAAGCCTGCTCGCTTGGGCGTCCCGAACTGATTGGCCTTTCTATAGATATATTCGGGCAGTGGCAGCTCAACGAGGCCAGCAAAGCCAAAGAAGTGACCAGCGTTGCCGCGCTCAACTCGTGCGATGTGGTCACACATCCCAGTGCTGGCGGATCTTTCCGCCGCATCCTCCATTCTCTTCCGTCTTCTCAGGATGAAACTCATAGTATCCCCCCAACATACTTCCAGCAAGGAGACATATATCCCATGCCAGACAACACTTCCCACCTGACCGAAAACTCCTCGACCAGCCTTCCAGATCAGACATCCCCTCGCCAGGAAGATACGCGCGATCCAGCACCGCCAGCAGATGCAAATGAGCAGCAGTTCAATACTCTGTTGCAGCAACTCAAATTGGAACGCGCTCAACTCGCCCTTGAGAGACGCCTGCTCGAATCGGTGCTGCCCGAACCCGTCAAAACGACTATTCGCACACGCTATCAGGGGCGCATTTTTGAGCAGAGCGAACTCGATGCCGACCTCAAAGCCCAACAGGAGATGCTGGCAGCCCTCACGGCAACGGGCCTCATTCGCGGCAATAGTTACGAAAAGCCTGCCATTGGACAGATGATCACGGAGGCCGAAAAGATCCAGGCCGCGTTTGATCGTATGTTTGATCTGGAGATCGATGCGACACGCCTGGGAGCGATCCGGCCTTTCGGCAGCATTCGTGAAGCCTATGCACGCGTCACCGGCGATCCCTCGATCGCTGGTTTTAGCGAGCGCTCGACGTTGGGTAGTATCCGCGTCTCAGAGAATGCGCCCATCGCACGCATCACCGAGGCCGACACGACCACAGCTTCGTTCTCTTACCTGCTCGGCACCAGCATGAATAAGCGCCTGCTCAAAGACTATCAGGCATGGCCCGCCGAGTGGATGCGCTTCTGCACCATTGTGCCGATCCGCGATTTCAAGCAACAGAGCCGTGTTCGCCTGGGTGCCTTTGGGTCTCTGCCAATCGTCGCCGAGGACAGCGCCTATACCGCCGTCAGCCTGACCGATTCGGCGGCAACCTATGTGCCCCAGAAGCGCGGAAATCTTGTAACTGTTTCGCGGGAGGTAATCGTGAATGATGATCTTCAGGCCATCAAGCAGATTCCAACCAAGCTCGCGGTATCGGCAGCATACACACTGGCGGAGTTCGTCTACGGATTTCTGTCGAGTAACCCCGCCATCTATGATGGCAGTGTACTTTTTACGAGTGGCGCACCACATGCGAACCTGGGCGCGGCGGCACTCTCTTCGGCGGCCATGCAGAGCGGTGTCACAGCCATGCGTGAGCAGACCAACTATGCTGGCAAGCGCCTGGGATTGCGTCCGCGCTACCTGGTGGTTCCGGCAGAACTGGAATGGACGAGCATGGTAATCACGAAGAGCGCAGGGGTGCCGGGCAGCGCCAACAATGACATCAATCCAATGTTGGGATATGTCACTCCGGTCGTATCGGCCCAACTCTCAAGCACCACCCAATGGTTTATGATTGCGGACCCACGCGAGGTCGATACCATTGAGGTTGGCTTTGTGGGTGGGCAGGTCAATCCAGCGCTATTCATTCAGGATTCGCCCCTCTTCGGCCTGAACTTCACGCAGGATGCCATCAGTTTCAAGGTACGACACGAGTATGGTGGCGCGGTCGTCGATTACCGTGGCCTCTATCGCGGCATTTAAGAAAGGCGCATCTCCACATGTCAGGATTTACGAATGCCGATGGATCGACGCTCGTTGGCGCACAGAAATCCGGGACCAGCCAGGGGCAGGCGCTCCTGGTTGATAGCTCTGGAAACCTGCTGGTCAATGTTGCCGTTGGCAGTGGCGGAGGTGGCGGCTCCGTTGTGAATATCGCCGATCCAACGACATCTGCCAACAGGCTGGCGGTGGATGCGGCGGGGAAGATCGGTGTCAACAATTTTCCCACGACACAGGCCATCAACCTGAGCCAGGTCAATGGAGCCGCGCACTCGCTCAACAATCCGCTCATCACAGAAGATCAGATACGGGCGTGGATCGCCAATGGGCAAGGCTTCACGGCAACCACGGGCAAGCTTACGGCGGGTAGCGCGATCACTGGTGGCCTCAGCGTGTTCAATCCGAACGCCAGCGGCAAGACGCTCATCATCATCAGCCTGAGCTACATTATCGGCAACAACAGTTTTAACCAGCTCAATCTGACCACAAGCGATCCTGCTCTCGGCACGGCTGTCGCTGCAACGAACAACAAGGCCGGTAGCGGGACGGCGAGCGTTGTCACCTGTTCATCGGCGAATACAAATGTGACCGCCGCCGGGACGCTCAACATGAGTATCGGCAGTGCCAGCAACGTCTTCACGCAAGCATTTGCGAACGGCAATCTGCTGTACATTCCACCGAATAACGGTGTTGCGTTTTACTCGAACCTGAGTGGCACTAATAGCTGGGCCGTCACGTTCACATGGGTGGAAATCTAGTACTCGATGGCATTTACATTTTTCATGTTTTGCAATTGGAAAGGAATATCATCATGCTTGATATGCTTGAACTGGCTTATGGACGTTACAATGGTGGGCAAACGGTGCCTGCCGGGAGTTATCTCAATCCGCGTACATTGTGCATTCTGCAATCGACCGTCGACGTGGCTTTACCGCAAGATGGAACGTTTTGTCGCGTCGATCCAAGCGGCACACAGACGTTCGCCAATATCGCAACCAGCCTCAACACCCTGCTCGGCACCAGCTACACGTCTGGCAGCTTCCACGCCTGCTCCGGCGGCGACAATATATCCTCGCCAGGCATGATGACCAACGACGCGTAATCCTCCTTCCAACGCGGGATTATCGGGAAACCACGGGATTATAAATGGCACCCCTACATCATTAGATATCGGAGATTATCGGTGGAACACGGGTTCACCGATAATCCCATGTTTCAATATAATTCCCGCATTAAACCAAAGGGCAAACACAACCATGATCATCAAACGTGGCATCCTGCAATCGTTCAATCCAGCGACCTATACGGCGTCGGTCCTTATGTTCGAGGCCACATCATACGCGCTGGCAGGCATTCCCGTCGCCAATCATCTGGATGCAACATCGGCGGTGCCCAACACGCTCTGCGCTGTGCTTTTCTTTGATGAACATAATCCACAGGATGCCGTTGTGCTGGCAACATTCGCAAACGGAGCAAGCGGCTTTCCTACGCCACCGCCTGGTCGCCTGACCTTTGTGAGCGGATATCGCCAGATCAACGGCGATGTCATCACGGCTGGCAGCACCAATAACTATACGCTCACCGGTGGCAGTTCCGGCATTTCCTCAAGCGCAACGGCAATTGCCTATAAAGCATTCTTCAGCAGTCCCACCGTAGGCGCATTCATCCAGATGGCCCCACACGGATCTGACATCACCGCATACGCCACGCTCGGCAATACCCCCGTTGCCAACAATACCATCGCAGGAACAGGCCTGCTCCCGGTCGATGCCACGGGCAAGATCGACATCAAAGCCAATACAGGCACCTGCACCATCACGTTATATACCTATGGCTATACGATGTAAATACATTTAATACACCAGGAGACCAACCATGCTTCTTTCGGACATCGAAACGGCATTGCGGCAAGACCTCTTCGATCCCCTTGGCGGGAGCAACCAGCGCTGGCTCACGTCGGACCTGGATCGCGCCATAGATAAAGCCGTCGACCGTTATGCGCAATATTATCCCAACATTGCCTACGCGGACCTTTCCACCCAACCATACCAGCGCACCTATCCATATCCAACGCCGTGGAATGCCGCGTATCCCGTGTGGTGGATTGAGCGCATCCTCTATCCCCTCCAGATATACGGCTCGACCTTCGCATCCCCCTCGACTGGCATGAGCGCGAGTGTCGTGTCTGGCACAGGGTTAAGCACAGGTGTTTACCAATACGCCGTTACCTTCCTGACACAGGGCGGCGAGACTCCACCATCACCACTCGTGCAGGCGACGACCAGTAGCGGCAATCAGAAGGTCTCTCTACTCTCCATTCCTCTGGGTCCCAACACACTGCCAGCCACCGTGAACAATACGGTCATCGGGCGCAACCTGTATCGTACGCTTGTCGGCGGCTCAACGCTCTACCAACTCGCAACGTTACAGGATAACACCACCAGTAGCTATATCGACACCACTGCAGATACGGCGCTGGCGGTTCGGGCACTGGCACCCACAGTCAATACTTCGGGGGTAATGCTCTGGCCGCCCTGTGAACGAGATTTCGCCGAGTACTCTAATCTGTTCGATAGTACGGCATCTCTGGCAAGCGGAGGCAATCTCGGCAACCAGGGAGCGATTGGCACGGGTCAGGGTCCGACAGGGACCATCGCGCCGAGTTTTACGCTCAAACTCTCTAGCGCGGAATTGCCACAGGATACTCAGCAGGTCATACGCGTCTTCTATGCCACCAAACATCAATTGGATGCTAACGGCACAACCATCCCCGAAGTGCACCGCGATATTCTCGTCCTGGGGGCCGCAGCCTACGCGATGGAGGCCTATCAGATCCCTACGAACGATAATTTTGACTTTCAGGATGGCTCCCTGCACGATCGCGTCGACGACACAAAGATCCCCCTATCCTGGCTGACGGCCACAAAAGCCAAAAGAGAGCAATTTGAGGCCCGCCTGCAAGAGATCAAACGCCAGCGCGACTTCGCTTATGGGGCACGTCTGCACTGGGGCGACGTTCCCTATCACTGGTCCCGCTTATAACAACACCCGAAAGGATGAATGTGATGGCGACAATCGGCATTGACTGTGAACTGATCCTCGATGGCACTGGCTACTTCATCAAGCCCGGCACCTATCGCGTGCAGCAACCGCGCATCCGCAAAATGACGGTACGCGCCGATGGTGGCCTCTCTTATGTCGATCTAGGACCTGGCAAGCGCACCTGGAGCATGGTCGTCCTCTGCCTGAACGACCTCTTACGCTACGATGCCATCTCGACAGGCTGGACCGGTCAGCAATACCGCGACGCCCTGCGTGCCTCCTACACCGGTTCTATCGGTACCACATTATTGTATAGCGATCCAACCAGCGCAGCCGCCATCACCGTCCATTTCGATGTCTATCAAGAGGTGGTCAATAATCTCCATATGCAACAGGTGCCACTGGCGACTGGGGGCACGGCGGGTGTGTCGTATGAGGTAACGATTGAATTGGTTGAGGCATAATAAGATAATTTACGTTATTATATGTAATAGAGTAGCGCTTGGTTCGACCGCGTCCGCGATTCATCGACCTGATGCCCACATCCTCTGCATGGTGGATGTGGTAGATGCACATTAAAAATCTATACGAATATCGATACAATGGATCGGGGGGCAGAGGGCCATTTATTATTCATTTTCCCATGCAAAACGTGCACCTGTAGGGAAGCCATTTATTATTCCGTGTCCATATTCCGTGCGGCGGTGCGGGCAGGTGAGACCTCGCTCCATCGGTTCCATCATCCCCCACAGTCAATCACCTCATCACTCCACATGGCCCGTCGCCCCGCCACCCCCCACGGAATTATAAATGGCTTCCCTACCCTCATTGGCGTTTGGCCCACAATCTGGGTATTCTTGTATCCCATCATTTATTGGCATCAAGACCCCTCCACCCTTTTCGCATCCTTATTACGCCCCATCTTTCGTAGCAGGCCAACATAGTTCCTTCGGACAAGCCGTGTCGAAGGATGCTCTCTTCCCAACACATGTTCACAAATCACCAATGCTCTTACACACAACTGCTCCGCCTCTAAATGCTTTCCCTGTTTCCTATACATCTCAGCCAGATTGTTTAGACTCGTTGCTGTATCAGCATGTTCCTCTCCCAACACCTGCTCTCGAATCGACAATGCTCGCACATACAAAGCCTCCGCGTCCTCATACCGTGCACGATCATCAAGATAATATCCTGCAACATTGAGTAAAAAGGCCGCTTCAGGAGTCATCATCTGTTCTTGCTCAATCCAGATCGCACACACCTGGGCATGAGGGACCCACAATTCACACGCATCCCACTGCCTCACGTCATCCAGATCTGGACGAGCCTCGTTGACTGCCATCACAACTCGTTGCTTCCATTGCTTCTCTGCATCAGCATCCATGCCATCACGCAAGACGGCCTGGACCAGTCGATGCACCGAAAACATCTGCGTATGCGGGTCTCGACTCAACAAAGAATACGCACGTAGC